>CAJFNT010000165.1 GCA_904395315.1 uncultured Clostridia bacterium | reverse complement strand
CGGAAGCGAGTCTCTGCGTTGCTTTAACTGCTTTGCAATTACGTCTAAAACACCTTCATCATCAAGTGTGATCTTATTATCTTTTTCTACCTGTAAGATGCCTGCTTTTATATATTGAACAACATTCTTCCGAACATTGTCCTTCTCTTTCATAGCAGTTTTCAGATCTTCCTTCAATCTATCCTTTATAGCCATTTGACACACCGATCAATACTTTCTCTTTCTCGCTGCTTCTGACTTTTTCTTACGCTTAACGCTTGGCTTTTCATAGTGCTCGCGCTTTCTTACTTCAGCCATAACGCCGGATTTTGCACATTGACGCTTAAATCTTCTCAATGCGCTGTCAAGCGATTCATTTTCTTTAACTCTGATTTCAGACATTCTGTATTCCCCTCCTCCCGGCAAGTCAATTACTAAACGGACTCGATGGAAATATGTCTGCTGTACTATATGACCTGTACAACACATATATTATTATACTACATACTTGTCTATTTTGTCAAGCTTTTTTATGATTTTTTTTGAGATTTTTTTCTCCGCTTGGCTAAACCGCTTATTAAGATCAAATATATCCGCATATAGACCATTTGCCGATCCGCATATATGAGCACTTGAGATCCATAAGAGCTCACCGATAAATATTTTTAAGAAATTCAACAAAAAGTATTGCAATTCTGATCTCATTATTGTATAATATAAGTGGAATGCGACATTATTCCATAATCAATCATCAGTGGGCTGTATTTATTCGGTCCCATTTCCTTACTTACTTATATAACAACAGAAAAAGCGGCGAGTTATTCGCCGCTTTTTCACATGCGTATTTTTATCAGAATGCTATTACTCCGAACGCCTCAAGCACAGAGCTTATAAGTATCGCGGAAACGAATACCGGCGCCACATATTTTATCATTACCTCGAACAGGCGTCTTCTCTTGAACTCTCCGCTTATGCATACCTCCTGCTCTATGACCTTCACGCCTATGCCTATACTTACAAAAAGACAAGTCAGAAGAGAGCATATGGGCATCAGCACAGCGTTGGTTATAAAATCCATAAAGTCAAGGATATCAAATCCGAGTATCTGTACGCCGGAAAAGACACTGTATCCGAGAGATGGCAGAAAGCTTGCCAACCATGCAAGCACTCCCACAAGTATGACAGCCTTTTTTCTCGCCATCCCAAAATGATCGCACACACATGCGACTATCGTTTCCATGATAGACATTGAAGACGTTATAGCCGCCGCAAGAACAAGGAAAAAGAACGCCGCGCCCACAACATTCGAAAGGGGCATGCTCGCAAATACTTTAGGCAGTGTCTGGAACATAAGTCCGGGACCCTTATTCAGTGCGGAAGGATCTCCTCCGGAAAAAGCGAATACCGCGGGTATTATCATAAGACCTGCTATTACAGCGATAAATGTGTCGAACAGCTCTATTTTGCTTACATTCTTCTCAAGCGAGCTTTCCTTTGGCAGATATGATCCGTACGCTATCATTATACCCATCGCCAGAGACAGAGAATAGAACATCTGCCCCATCGCTGCAAGCACGCTTGATATCGAGAAATGCGAGAAATCAGGTATCAGGAAATACTTCACACCTTCCATCGCTCCCGGAAGCGTTATCGAATATACGGATATCGCGATCGCCAACACCACAAGTATAGGCATGAGGACCGTGCATACGCGCTCCACGCCCTTCTGCACTCCGCGCATAAGGATCACTATATTGAACAAAGTATATATTGTCTGACCGGCCAGAACGACCCACGGCTGCGCGAGCATATCTCCGAAATATGAGTCTCCGGCCGCCGCCTGCGCGGTGCCTGTAAGATATGCAAGAAGATACTTGAGCACCCATCCGCCTATAACATCATAGTACGGCAATATTATACACGGTATAAGAAGTGATATGACGCCCAAAAACGCCCACTTCTTATTTAGCTTTCTGAACGCGTCAAGAGGGCTTGTCCCGCTCCTTCTGCCGATAGCGTTCTCCGCTATCATCAGTGAATAACCAAACGTAAACACAAGAATAATATAAACGAGCAGAAATATACCTCCGCCATGCTTAGCTGCAAGATACGGAAATCTCCATATATTGCCCAATCCGACCGCCGAACCGGCCGCCGCCAAGACAAAGCCGAGTCCGCCTGAAAAAGTGTTTCTTTTCTTTTCCATTGTGTAATCCCCTTTCGCGCCCCTGCAAAGGAGCATATTTTTGTCTCATCCCACCGGAACAGCATTATGCGAAAAACTTCGCCTATACCATCTTCCCCGTTTATGCATATCAGTATTCACATTCGGTATTCATATAAAGGAACGATGTATCCCGAGGTATTTGTATATAGAATTATTATACACTACAAACAAATCGAAGTAAACAGTCATTATTCATTCTTTTGTAGAAATATTATTAAATATATTGTAGAAAATGCACACATCCCACAACCATCACCGCCAGTAAAAAAAAACGGCACAGTAACACTGTGCCGCAAAATATCCCTAACTTAGTTCGTCTGCTTCTTTTCAACAGTTTTGATAGCGTCACGCTCCATCTTTATAACACTCTTTTCAGCCTGAGTGCCTATGTTGCCTGTTTCAACAAAAACGTAATTATCCTTGATCTTGACTATCTTTCCGCATATGCCGCCGATAGTAACGATCTTGTCCCCTACCTTCATCGCATTGAGCATTTCCTTTGTTTCCTTATCGCGCTTTCTCTGCGGTCTGATAAGCATGAAGTAGAAAAGGACAACTATGATTATAAGAGGCGCAAAACCGATGATAGTAGACATCACTCCGCTCGGCTGCGCGCTCTGAGATGCAGCATCTGTAGCGGCTTCCGCTAATGCTGTGATTCCAAATAAATTCATTTATTTGTCTTCCTTTCGTTATAAAATATACAAACAAATCTATTATACTACATATCTCCATGAAATGCAATAGATACCTTCAATGTTCATATAAATTTTACAATACGATCCACGTCATATCATGTTCTTTAAAGCGTCAGCCATTTCCGAAAGCGCTTCGCCCTCGGCTACCTTTTTCCAAGCCTCGCGAACCTTATCCGCGGCTATCCCGCTCCTGAGGACGTTTTCGGTAAACTCAGAAATATTATAACATCCATCCATAGATCTCATCCGCAATATCAACGCATACCTTTTACCGTCTCTGTAAAGCTCGCCGTTTGCGATACGCGATCTGTCCGCTATGCAAAGCGCCGATTCAAGATCCGAATATGTAGAAAAAACAAACACGAATGTGTTATCTTTTTTCCTGCCCGCTTCTCGTTTGCTCAGTCTGCGGTGCGCGCTGTTCGCAAAAACAGCCTCATATAACTCATCGTCTGTTATATCACCGAACTCGCGCCGCAGATCATGCTTCTGCGCATGACCCGATCTAACGCCTTTAACTCTTACACGTTTTACTTTGCTGAACTCTGCCCGCGATATTTTCCTGTTTGATCCGGCGACTTTGCTTATTGAAAGATGTATCCCTCCGTCCACTCTTGCCGCTTCAACAACGACCTGACCGTCATATGGGTCAAATCCGGTCTCCTCACGAACTGTTTCCATCAGTATAAACAAAAATCGATGCAGATCAACCGATTTAGGCTCAAAAGAATCCGGACTCAAGTCGAAAAGCTCCAAATCCCCTATACTCAGATATACTACGACCTCATCCTTGGATATTTTTTTTATTCTCAAATTAATCACTCCCGGTCCGGTCAGGCGCACCGCGCCGGACTCTTTTTTTAGGATCACATAACGCTAAACGCGCTCTGCATTCTCCTTAGATATATTATACTATAAAAAAACCGATTTGGCTATAGATATTAAAAAAATTTTTTGAAAACTTTATGGAATTCATTTAATTTTATTTCTCCAATGTCTTTTTTGTGTATAACAAAAAAGAAAAAAGTCAACAATAGGTACAAAAGGCAGATGACCGCTGCTGGCGGTCATGCTCCTTATTTATAATACAACATTGAAAGGAACATGATGTTATGGATCAAAAGAATCAGACAAAAAAGCTTCCGGGCTTCTACATAGCACTTTGCTGCTGTGTAATAGCCATCGGCGCGGCAGGATTTTTTATTCAAAACACCGACGATTCGCAGTCGGCAAATACGCTTACAGCCGTCATCGAGACCGACAGCCCCGGCTACGGCGCTCCGGTCATGACAGAAGCCGCCGAGACCGCCGAACAGGAACTGCCTGTGGTATCATCGCCCCAGCCTGTTTCCACAGAAGAATATACGGGACCGTCAGACAGCCTTTCCGTGGCTGACTCAAGTTCCGAAACAGACACCGCGGCCGCCGTTGAAAACACGGAAAACTACGCTTATGACAATCCCGACATTGAGCCGGCTTCCGTTATAGTACAGGCTGAGGAATCGGGGGATTTTGTGGATCCCGTGCCGGGCATGACCGTGCTTTACGGCTTTTCCGGAGACACGCTTATGTACAATGAAGTCCTCGGGGATTGGCGCACCCATGACGGAATAGACATCGCCGCCGATCCGGGCTGCAGTGTCAGCGCCGCGTCCGGCGGGACAGTTTCATCAGTGGGGACCGGAACGTACGGAAAGACCGTGACCATCGATCACGGCGATTCGCTTGTCACGGTGTACGCACAGCTTTCAGAAGTAAACGTGTCACAGGGTGATACCGTCTCAGCGGGCGATGTAATCGGCACCGTAGGCGAAAGCACAGGTGAGAACACACACGAACCGCATCTTCACTTTGAGGTGATCCGGGACGGGAAGCCAGAGGATCCGGAAGAATTCTGAGCGCAGCTAAACGGCGGTGCCAAGCCGCCGTTTGAGCTTTCTATCAGCCTGTCCCCCCGCCATGGCGCATATCCTTTACTTTTGCTGTGATATATCTTATAAAGGCGTACAGCAGCGCCAGAGCGATACACATTACATACGTCATCAGCGCCCGAAGCGCAAACTCCGCAGTCGTGGAACTTGATCCAATACTCTCCGTAATAACGGGCATTATTACCTTATCGAGCCAGAATATGAACAGCACATGGAACAGATATATATAGTAACTCGCCCGGTCTATTACAGCCGCTCCTATTATCTTTCTGTCCCTGATCTTATACATCAGCGACATGCCAAAAAGGATGGCGGATATACTGTACAGCGCATGCACCATATCCAAATGCAGCGGCGCGATAACGCCAAGCTTCTGCATAAACAGCGTGCATACATCCAAAACGGCTGTCAAGGCGAACGCCGCGCCAAGCAGCTTACGCCATTTAGACAGAAACTCAACAAATCTGTCATAATACAATCCCGCGTACATACCGCCTGTCCAATACATGATATATGTCGTGAACAGCCTGTCGCCGAATGTGAATACATAACCGTTGAACAGTTTATCGAGCCAGTAATACGAATACAATCCCAAGACCGTATTTATGACCGCCGCTCCGATGAGGACCGCAGCAGGCTTGAGTTTATCTTTCATCAGTTTCCACAAAGGATACAAAATATAAAACTGGACTATCACTATTATAAAATAGAACTGCGCGGCCATATCTCCCCGCACCACATAACCTGCATAATCGCTCCATTCAAACGGGAAATACTCTTCTATATTGACAAAATAAATATAATATATAAACACCGCCGCAATATAAGGCAGCACGACCGTTCTGATCCTCTTCAGCAAAAATCTGCCGTACGGTTCAGATCTTCCTCCGAGGAATGTCTTCATAGCGCTCAAAAATATAAACGCCTGCACCACAAATGAACACAATCTCCAAACAGCCAGAAAACATTTGTAAAGCGGCGTTTCAAAAGTCAGCTGCTGCATAGGAGCAGACATGAGATGGATAAGCACAACGACCATGCACAGCAGAGCGTTAAAAAGCGATATCTCTGTTTTTCTTTTTTTCATTCGTTCCATCCTTTCGACCATATATCGATATATTCCAAACAGATCCGATACATCAACGCAAAAAGGCATCCACGCGGGATGCCCGGTCTTTTGTGATATCAAAGCACATCGTTCATTACAAGATCTTCATACGTTTCACGTTTGATAACGACCTTTGATTCTCCGTCTTTTACCGCCACGACCGCAGGTCTGGGGATCCTGTTATAATTCGAAGCCATAGAATAATTATATGCTCCTGTCGCCAGCACGGCAAGAATATCTCCCGGAACAGCCTTCTGAAGCATCGCATCCTTGAGAAGAAGATCACCCGACTCGCAGCATTTCCCGGCTACCGTGACCTTATCATCAGCCGCATCACCGGCTTTGTTGGCTACTACTGCCGCATATTCCGATTCATACATTATATATCTCGGATTGTCTCCCATGCCTCCGTCAACGCTTATATACTTCCTGACATCTTTAATATCCTTAACTCCGCCTACAGTATAAAGTGTTATGCCTGCCGGAGCCACTATCGAGCGTCCCGGTTCCATCAATATGAACGGGATATCGAGCCCTCTTTTTTCAGCTGTAGCTTTCACAACATCAGAAACATGCTTTATATACTCGTCATAAGGAACAGGATCATCTTTTTCAGTATATCTGATACCGTATCCTCCGCCGAGATTGAGCTTCTTTATCTCAAGTCCAAGTTTGTCCTTGAGGTCGCCCGCAAAATTCATCATTATCTCCGCTGCCTCGCAGAAAGGATCCACATCGAATATCTGTGAGCCTATATGACAATGCAGTCCGTCTGGATTGACATTCGTCATCTCATGAGCTCTCTTATATATCTCAAACGCCTCGCCGTTTTCCAATGCCACACCGAATTTCGAATCTATCTGCCCGGTACGTATGAAACTGTGCGTATGCGCGTCCACACCCGGTTTGATCCTGAACATTATATTCTGAACGATGCCGCGCTTAGCCGCGATATCATTGAGCATCTCAAGCTCATATACATTATCGACAACTATATGCCCCACGCCGTTCTCAACAGCCATCTCAAGCTCTTCTGCCGTCTTATTGTTCCCATGGAAATAAACTTTATCCATAGGGAATCCCGCTTTTACAGCGGTATACAGCTCGCCTCCGGAAACAACATCCGCTCCGAGACCTTCTTCAGCGGCGATCCTGCATGTGTAAACAGAGCAAAAAGCCTTGTTGGCATACAGTACCAAACCGTTCCCGTTATAGTATTTATCTATAGCGTCCTTGTATGCACGGCAATTTTTGCGTATAAGATCCTCATCCATAACATAGAGAGGCGTTCCGTATTTCTCCGCGAGCTCGACCGTATCATTTTTACCGATCACGAGATGATTTTTATCATTTACAGATAAATTTTCCGAAACAAACATTCTATCATTCCTTTCTGCAGCGACCGCGCAAAAAACGCGGACCGTTTTTATCATTCCGTTATTTATACAGCATCCGAGTTTCCCGGCTCAAGCTCCGGAAAAGCAAGCTGTTCAGAAAGGCTTTTCTTTTCCTTTCTGACGATCACCGGCGGAGCACCTTCTGTTATGCACTCCTTGGTCACTGTAACTTTTTCTATATCAGGATCCGACGGCGTGTCGAACATTATATCCGTCATCGCGTCCTCGATTATCGCCCTGAGTCCTCGCGCGCCTGTGTTGCGCTCTATCGCCTTATCGGCGATAGCCGTTACAGCCTCCGGCGTGAACTCAAGCTCCACGTCATCAAATCCGAGAAGCGCGGTATACTGTTTTACGAGCGCGTTTTTCGGCTCCGTCAGGATCGTGATAAGAGTGTCACGGTCAAGCTTATCGAGAGTTGCGAACACTGGCAGTCTTCCGATAAATTCAGGGATAAGACCGAATTTCAAAAGATCCTGCGGGGTAGTCTGCTTCAAAAGCTCGGAAATATCCTGCTCTTTCCTGCTCTCTATCTTAGCGCCGAATCCAAGAGACTTTCTGTCAGTCCTCTCGCTTATTATCTTGTCAATGCCGTCGAACGCGCCTCCGCATATAAACAGGATATTCGTTGTGTCTATTTGGATCATTTCCTGATGAGGATGCTTCCTTCCTCCCTGCGGCGGCACTGACGCAACAGTTCCCTCAAGCATCTTAAGAAGCGCCTGCTGAACTCCCTCACCGCTGACATCACGTGTTATAGACGGATTCTCAGACTTCCTTGCTATCTTATCTATCTCATCGATGTAAATTATCCCTCGCTCTGCAGACTCTATGTCGTAATCTGCTGCCTGTATGAGCTTCAATAGTATATTCTCTACATCCTCTCCGACATATCCGGCCTCAGTGAGCGATGTCGCATCGGCGATAGCAAACGGGACATTGAGTATTTTCGCCAGATTTTGAACAATAAATGTCTTTCCGCTTCCTGTAGGTCCGATCATAAGTATATTGCTTTTCTGAAGCTCTACATCATCTGACTCTCCGCCGTGCTCTATCCTCTTATAGTGATTATATACAGCCACCGACAGGATCTTCTTCGCCTTGTCCTGGCCGATAACATACTCGTCAAGGAACTCCTTTATCTCGCGCGGTGTCGGGAGCTCACCCCCAAAACTATGGTTTTGCTTCGGCATGATCTCCGCGAACAGCTCCCTGCACTGTTCAGTGCAGTCACTGCATATAAACGCGCTCTTTCCGCGCAGCAGGGGGCCTGCAATGCTGTCGGGTCTGCCGCAGAACGAGCAAAACTGTTCTTTATTTTCAGCCATATTTTATATTCTCCGTTTATTTTCTCTCTGATGCAGAAATTATTACCTCGTCTATAAGTCCGTAATTCTTAGCCTCTTCCGCGGTCATGAAATTATCACGCTCCGTATCCTCGCAGAGCTGCTCATACGTCTTTCCCGTGCGCTCGGCAAGGATCTTGTTCATCTTCTCTTTCGTCTTTACGAGGTGATCCGTGTATATCTTGATATCAGTCGTCTGACCGCTGAGCCCGCCGCCCGAGATAAGAGGCTGATGGATCATCACCTCACTGTTCGGAAGAGCGAATCTCTTTCCTTTCGCGCCCGCCGCAAGGAGAAAGGCGCCCATAGATGCCGCCATACCGATACAGATCGTTGAAACATCGCATCTTATATAATTCATTGTGTCATATATAGCCATCCCGGCAGTTATCGATCCTCCCGGGCTGTTTATATAGAGCTGGATATCCTTGTCGGGATCTTTCGCCTCAAGATAAAGCATCTGCGCGACAATAAGCGCCGATGTCGTATCGTTCACATCCTCGCCGAGAAATATGATCCTGTCCTCAAGAAGACGCGAATAAATGTCGTAACTGCGTTCTCCTCTGTTATTTTGTTCGATTACATAAGGCATTGTTGCCATTTTACATCCCTCCGATCACTATATTGGATATGTTTTATAGCCACGCACGATCCTGCGCGGCGTTTTTCGTAAGCGCCGAAAAACGCGCTCAGCGCTCGGCGCAAAAAGCGGATATTACATGAATACCCGCTTTTATCTCAAAAAAACAACGTCTCTTATTCCGCAACAGCGTTGTTAGAGAGCATCTCTATTGTCTTTGAAAGGATCATCTCTTTCTTGATTCCTTCCATTTCCGCATCGGAAATAAGTTCCTTAAGCTTGTCAAGCTCCATATTGTATTTCTTGGACATATCGACAAGATTCATCTCAAGCTCTTCAGGGCTTACATCTATTCCCTCGGCAGCAGCTATAGCCTCAAGGACCAATCCGGCATTCACCTGCTTTTCAGCCTGCGGACGATATGCTTCCTTTATACCGTCAAGTGTCTGACCCGTGTACTGGAGATACATATCAAGGTTCATTCCCTGATATGAAAGTCTTGTCGCAAAATCGCGGATCATGTTGTCGACCTGATTATCTATCATAGCTGCCGGCACCTCAAATTCAGCGTTTTCAACAGCCTTGTCAACAGCCTCGTTCTCCATCTCCGACTCAGCCTTTTCCTTTGCCTTTTCTTCAAGCTTCTTTCTTACATCGGCTTTGTATTCATCCATTGTGTCGAACTCGCTTACCTCGCTTGCAAAATCATCGTCAAGCTCGGGCAGCTCGCGTACCTTTATCTCATTCACCTTTACCTTGAAGAGAGCATCCTTGCCTTTGAGCTCCTCCGCATGGTATTCCTCAGGGAACTTAACGTTAACGTCAACGAGGTCGTCTGTGTTTGCGCCTATGAGCTGATCCTCAAATCCCGGTATAAACGTGTCAGAGCCAATCTCAAGCTCGTAGTTCTCGCCCTTTCCGCCTTCAAAAGCTTCTCCATCGACAAAGCCCTCGAAATCGATGACCGCGATATCGCCCTTTTCCACAGGTCTGTCCTCGACTGTGACAAGTCTTGCATTCTTGCGGCGCGCCGCCTCTATATCCTTGTCAACATCTTCATCAGATACATTATAGTCAATTTTTTTGATAGTTATACCCTTATAATCGCCAAGTTTTACCTCAGGCTTCGTTGTAACGAGAGCTGTGAACACTACCGGCTCTCCGTCTTTTATTTCCTCAACATCAAATTCCGGTCTTGCTACCGCTTCAAGTCCGCTCTCCTTTAAAGCCGCGTCATACGCGCCCGGCAATACACTGTTAAGAGCGTCATCATAGAAAACAGCCTTTGTGTAATACTTTATTATTATCGACTTGGGCGCCTTGCCCTTTCTGAATCCGGGGATATTAAACTTATTCTTGTTCTTCTTATAGACTTCATCTATAGCCTTTTCAAAATCCTCCGCGCTCACTTCAAACGTAAGTTTGCTTAAATTCTTCTCTACCTCTTCACATTTTACTGACATGTGATTAATCCTCCTTTAGTATACAGCCGCGGAAGACCAATCTATCCGCGCATTTCAAAATCTGTATAATTATATCATAGTATTATAGAAATTGCAACGATTTTTTAAATTTTTTTATGATTTCATAAAAAATTCACACAAATACGCCGGAGTCAGTGTAAAATGCACTGACAAAATGTGATCTTTCAGCTCAAAAAATCAACATTCATCCTCATTTTTGGCTTTAAACCCGCGCCTTGCCAAGCCGCGCGCGGTGTTGAAGTCAATGAAATTCCTTACGGTTGTATTATAAAGCTCTGCTATCTTGATCGTCTGATCTATTCTTACCGCATGCTCGCCGCGCTCATAATCCGCAAGTGTTCTGTCCGCGATCCCAAGCTCTTTCGCCGCCTGAGACAGGGTATATCCGCTTTCCTCACGGCATTTTCTCATACTGTTCCCAATATTTTTCAACACAGCATTCTCTCTCGAACGCATTTTTATCACTTCCCCACAAAATGTCTGCATGATTATATCATATCGACGATACGGCCGCAAAACGCAAAACAAGATCTGATATAAATTTGTATAATATGCGCATACTTCGGATATGTCTTTCAAGTGATACAAAACTGTTTTTGCTGTTGCTGTCGCGAATATCAGCTATAGGAAAGATTTTAAACAAAAACAGCATATTGCACAAATCTCTCCAAAAAACAAGCACGGCCTCAAATAAGACCGTGCGCTTATGCGTTTAAAACAAAAATTCAAACTCAAGATCGCCTATCTGCACAAGCTGCCCCTCTTTTATCCCCATGCTTATAAGCTCCTCTATAACGCCTCTGTTTATAAGAGCTCTCTGGAAATATCCAAGGCTTTCATTATCGTCAAACGTGACACTGTTCCCGACCGCCTCTATCCAAGAGCCGGTGATAACAAACTTATCGTTCTCGCGGTGTATCTCATATCCCTTGCCTGACTTGTCCACGAATCTTTCCGCCTCAAGATCCATCTGCGGCTCAAAAGTGACGATCGGAGGAAGCTTGCTGAGCTCCTCATACGCTTTCTTCATAAGCTTGTCCACATTTTTCCCTGTAGCGGCTGATATCGTTATGACCTCATTCCCGCGTTTCTCCATTTCCTCAAGGAATGCCTCATACGCGGCTTGATCCTGGATTATGTCAGTTTTGTTTGCCGCTATGATCTGAGGTCTCTCTTCAAGAGCCATATCATACGCCGCAAGCTCATTATTTATAATATCTATATCCTCTATCGGATCACGGCCCTCTATCCCGGACACATCGACAACATGTATCAAAAGACGCGTTCTCTCTATATGGCGCAAAAACTCATGTCCGAGACCCACGCCCTCGCTCGCCCCTTCTATTATACCCGGTATATCCGCCATAACAAAACTTCTGCCGTCGCTGAGATCCACCACTCCCAGATTCGGTTCGAGCGTGGTAAAATGATAATTCGCAATTTTAGGCTGCGCCTTTGTTGTCATCGACAGCAATGTCGATTTTCCCACATTCGGGAAGCCCACAAGTCCCACGTCTGCAAGCAGCTTCAATTCAAGGATCACTTCCCGCTCCTCGCCGCGCTGCCCGTTCTTTGCAAAATTCGGAGCCTGTCTTACCGCGGTGGCAAAATGGGAATTCCCCCATCCGCCGTTGCCGCCTTTAGCCACGACCACTTCTTTTTCAGGGTCTGACATATCCGCGATTATAAGATTTGATTCCGCGTCACGAACAAGCGTGCCCTGCGGCACATTTATGACTATATTATCGCCATCTCTGCCCTTTTTCCGCTGTCCCGCGCCGTCCATACCGGTCCCCGCGGCATACTTACGTTTATATCTGAAATCCATAAGCGTGGTCATTCCGGTATCAACGCGAAATATTATATCCCCGCCGCTGCCGCCGTCTCCGCCGTCCGGACCGCCTGCGGGAACGTATTTTTCACGGCGCCACGATATCGCTCCGTTGCCGCCGTTGCCTGCTTTTATAAATATTTTAGCCTTATCGGTAAACATGCTTATCCGCCTCCTTTGTCACCGGGTTCAATCAGGTTCAAACATTCGGCTGTGCCCATCCCGACAAATTTATCGGGTAAAAGAAAAATCCCAAAACGCCAAAAGCGTCCTGGGACTCGATTTCACTGATCAATCAGCATAGACACTGCACTGCTTTCTGTCTCTGCCGAGTCTTTCAAACTTAACCTTACCGTCGATCAACGCGAACAAAGTATCGTCTCCGCCTCTGCCTACGTTGTTTCCGGGATGGATCTTAGTTCCTCTCTGTCTTACGAGAATATTTCCCGCGAGAACGAACTGACCGTCAGCTCTCTTAACGCCCAATCTTTTCGATTCGCTGTCACGACCGTTTTTGGTACTGCCCACACCTTTTTTATGAGCCATGTGTTACACCTCCCGTAGTATCTGATAATTTTACTGAAAACGCTTGTCTGCGTATAGGATCACGCATTTACAGCAGTGATCTCAACCTTTGTGAAAGGCTGTCTGTGGCCCTTCTTGCGTCTGTAATTCTTCTTTCTCTTCATCTTGAAAACAACGACTTTCTTAGCCTTGCCGTTCTTAAGAACTTTAGCTGTTACAGTCGCGCCCTCAACCGCCGGAGCGCCTACCTTTACATCGCTGCCTTCGCCTGTCATAAGCACCTTGTCGAAAGTAACCTCTGCGCCCTCCTCAACATCGAGCTTCTCGACTGAGATCACATCGCCTACAGCTACCTTATACTGCTTACCGCCTGTTTCAATTACCGCGTACATTATCTGGATACACCTCCTCTTGATATAATGAGGACTCGCTGATTACGGTATGCATACGCATTTCAAAAGAACCGTTTCCATGCGGTCACTATAAGAGTATAACAGAACTTTCTTCATTTGTCAAGTACTTTTTTCGAGATTTTTTATAGTTTTAGTTTTAAGAAATTTTTTGGAGATTTTTCACTGTCTCTATATCTGCATTACCTCTTATTTTCAGGCAATTTTGTTCCACAAAGCTCGCAATATATAGATTCAATCCCCATCCTCGCACCACATTCAACACATGTTTTAAATAGTATACCTTCTTCCATATGGAGATTTCTTTTAATACGCTTTATAGGCATGCCACACCCTCCGCAAAAGTCTGCATCATCCGGAATCCTTTTACCGCACACCTCACAGTTCATTTCAAATTCCTCCTATAGTGTAATTATATATTCAAACAAATAATATGATAAAATCATATGGCGCATTTTCAATGCTCACTTACATTTTAACATAACACACGAATAAATTCAAGTTCAAATACCCTCAAACTTTAAATTCTTATGTAACAGCACTTTTATTATAATACTCCATCATATTTCTCTAATATAAAAACAGCGAGGCTACACAAAGCATAAACTATGCTAACCTCGCTGTTTTTCAGTCATTCATAGGTGTACGGCTCTCCATCGCTTTTATCAGCGTTATCTTGTCCGCGTATTCTATATCGGAACCTATAGGTATCCCATGCGCGATCCTCGACACCTTAACGTCAAACGGAGCGAGAAGCTTTGAAATGTATACAGCCGTCGCTGTGCCGTTCACGGTCGGATTCGTGGCAAGTATCACTTCTTTCACTTCCCCGTCAGTCAACCGCAACAGCAGCTCGTTTATCTTTATATCGTCAGGCCCTATCCCGTCCATGGGCGAGAGCGCGCCGTGCAGTACATGATAAAGTCCGTTATACTCGTTTGTATTCTCGATAGCGGACACGTCTTCGGGACGCTCCACAACACAGATCATCGATCTGTCCCTCTTGGATGATGAACATATCGCGCACGGGCTCACGTCTGTGAGATTCTGGCAGCATTCACAAAGATGTATGGATCTTTTCGCGTTTACTATCGAGTCGGCCATCATACCGGCATCTTCCTCGGACATATGCTCAAGAATATAAAACGCGATCCTCTCGGCACTCCTGTGACCTATACCCGGAAGCCTCTCAAACTTCTCGATGAGCTCCTCTATCGCCGCGGAATACATCAGAACAAGCCCGGGATATTTATCCCGCCGGTTATCTCGCCCATCTTCTCAGCCATCATATCGTCAGCCTTCTTGATCCCCTCATTTACAGCAGCGGAGATCATATCCTCAAGAGTCTCAACGTCCTCCGGATCCACAGCCTCAGGATCTATTTTAAGCGATACAAGCTCTTTTTTTCCGCTTACAACGACCTTTACAGCGCCGCCGCCAGCTGAAGCTTCGACAGTTTTTTCTTCTGTCTCTTTCTGAACACGCTCCATCTCCTCCTGCATCTTCTGAGCCTGCTTGATCACATTGTTCATGTTGCTCTGCTTCTGGTTCATTCCCGAACCTGAAAAACCCTTATACTTACCCATTATTGTCTACCTCTTTCTTAAAATATTATTTTATCTGAGCGCAAAACTATGTTTCGCGATCCATTTTGCTAATACAGGGCCTATCCACAGTCCTGATTTTTCCCCTGACATCCGCAGGAAGATCGGGCCTCTACCGACTTTATATCCCGTCACTCGTCCGCGCCGTCATTGTCATTCAGCTCGCTCTCCTCAAGAAATTCCTCCGGAGCGTCATCGTCATCATCAAGCGACAGCGACGATTGTTCTCCCAATTCTGTTTCTCTGTCAAAATCAAATGAAATATTTTTATCAGCATCGATTATTATATCCGAGAACTTCTGAATAAATTTATCAAACGGATCCTCATTGCTCTTGTCTGTATCGGAGCTTTCTTCACGCGCCGGTTCAGCAGCTGGAACTTCATCCTCGGCATTGCCGTTCTTTTTAGGCAGCTCAAACGGATTTATTATCAGATTATCGTCAAAATCCGAACGCCTTGCCACCTTTATCGTGTAATCGGTCCCCGTGACGTTCTGAAAAGCTTCACGTATCTCATCAAGATGATTCACCGTTGTTTTCTGCGTAAATCCGTATCGGTCATCCGGAACAAGCACTATCAGCCCTTCCGCGTCAAAGGTGGTCACGCAATTTATCAGCGGAAAGAAATACGGATTCTTTTTTTGCTTCATCGTGTTGACCGTATTGTTCCAGTTTCTTGCCAATTTAGCCGTTGGATAATCATACGTCAGCTCATCTTCAGGGATCGGGACGTAAAGTCTGGCTGAAAGCTTTTTTTTTTGTACCGGCTTCTCTTCCTTTTTTTCCTCAGGAGCCGCTGCACCGTTTTTTACAGCATTTTCCACCGCTTCAAGCCGTTTCAATATATCCCGGTCATCCGCCGCGTTTTCCCTGCGTACAGGCGCTGATATCCCGTTCGCAAGTTTCTGCTCAACGACCGCAAGCCTATCCATTACCGCATCGGAAGACCTGTCTATCTCCGGCCTCGCCAATTTGATATATGCGAGCTCATATATCAGCCTCGGCACCTTAGCCGTCTTTGCGTCTGCCTGCGCAGCCGATATGACCGATGAGGCATGATTGATCTTTTCAAATGTGAGCTTTTCGCTCTGAGCTTTCATCTTCACTATCACCTGAGGCTCATACTCAAGAAGCGTTTCCGGATCCGGGGACAGCTTGCATATCATCAGCGCCCTGAAATATTCAAGGACTGAATTTGAGAGCTGAGTCAGATTTTTACCCTCTGCGAGCGACTTGTCTATTATTGAAACGACCTTGGCCGCATCTCCGCTTATTACCGCGTCCGTAAGCTCAAAAACCGAATCAAAAGTCGAGATACCGAGAGTGTTCACTATATCATTTTCTGTGACCTCGTTTCCGGCCGCCGATATGACTCTCTCCATTATGCTCAGACCGTCACGCATAGAGCCGTCCGCCAGCGAAGCAAGCATCCTGAACGCGCCGTCTGTGATCTTATAACCGTCCGCGTAAGCTATCTCTTTCATCCTTACCGCGATATCGTCAGCACCGATCCGCCTGAAATCGAATCTCTGACAGCGTGAAAGGATCGTTTGCGGGACCTTATGCGCCTCTGTGGTCGCAAGGATAAACATTACATTTTCCGGAGGCTCCTCAAGCGTCTTCAGCAGCGCGTTGAACGCGCTCGGCGAGAGCATATGCACCTCGTCTATAATATACACTGTGTATTTCGCCGATGAAGCCGCATAGTTAACGTCGTCAAGCACGCCCCTTATGTCATCCACACCGTTATTGGAAGCCGCGTCCATTTCTATAACATCCATTATGGAACCATCGATTATCCCGCGGCAGATCTCGCACTCATTGCACGGATTCCCGTCATGCGGATGAAGACAATTGACCGCTCTTGAGAGTATCTTTGCGCAGGTGGTCTTTCCTGTCCCGCGCGTCCCGCAGAAGAGATACGCGTGACCTACCGTACCGGATATCACCTGATTTTTCAGCGTCCGCGTTATATGGCTCTGACCCACAACATCGTCAAACACCATCGGACGCCATTTCCTGTATATCGCCTGATGCGGCATTTTGATCTCCTTTCTGCAATACAAGCACAGTCATACTGCTCATACATGTAAATTTTTCAATTATCTATATAAGCCAAAAAAAATGTCCGCATTCCGGCGGACTGTATCAATAAAACAGGGCGTATACGAAAGCTCGGTCAATTCGTTCTGTGCCGAAAATCTCATCTGAGCTCCGTTAAACGCAGATCTCAGGATACACCCATCCGAAATTCATTTCTTTAATAAAAGGCTCCGGCCGAGCTGCCCGCAACACATCCCAAGATCCGCTTAGTGCTGCTTGGTTCCCCATCTGACACGGTTCACGGTATGAGATCGCGCGGACTCGGCCATCATCGCCATCTTGAAAGCTTAAGTTTTATCAATAATAAATATATTATACTATATTTTTCTCAAAACTTCAAGAGTAAATTTAATTTTTTTTTATTTTTTTGAAAAATCATGATCATACATGCATTATGTCATCATGTATATTTTACGCTATCAGGCAATTATTTGAAATAATCAACGCCCGCCTCAAACAGCTTCTGATCCTTTGCGCCGGGAACGTTTACGGCGATATTCTCACCTATACGCTCGCTGTGGCCCATCTTTCCGAGTATACGTCCGTCCGGACTCAATATACCCTCTATAGCTGCCACGGATCCGTTCGGATTCCATGTGCTGTCATATACCGCGTGTCCGTCAAGATCCACGTACTGCGTAGCGATCTGACCGTTTGCCGCCAATTCAGCTACCTGCTCGGGTGACGCGATAAAACGTCCTTCGCCGTGTGACAGAGCTATGGTGTGTATATCGCCGGTCTCGACATTTGCAAACCACGGTGACTTGTTCGATGCGATCCTCGTGTATGCCATTCTCGAAATGTGTCTGCCGATCGTATTAAAAGTAAGCGTGGGCATGCTCGAATCCAGTTCTCTGATCTCACCGTAAGGAACCAGTCCAAGTTTCACAAGAGCCTGGAAACCGTTACAGATACCGAGCATCAGACCATCACGGTTCTTCAGCATATTCATAACAGCCTCTTTCACCTGCGGATTTCTGAACGCCGTAGCAATAAACTTACCCGAACCCTCCGGCTCATCTCCGCCAGAGAATCCTCCCGGGATCATAACGATCTGCGCCTCATCGATCCGCTTTTTCATCTCGGCAAGCGATTCAGATACATCAGACGCTGTAAGGTTGCGTATTACGAACACATCAGGCGTTCCTCCCGCTCTCTCGAACGCGCGCGCTGTATCATATTCGCAGTTAGTGCCGGGGAATACCGGTATGAATATTCTCGGCTTTGCAAATTTCTCATTAGCTACTGTTATGTCACGTTTTGTATAACTATATGTCTCCGGCTCATCAGTAAAATGCCCTGCCTTCGTCGGGAACACTTTTTCAAGCGGCTCGGACCATGCCTTATACGCTTCGGGAAGCGGCAGTTCCGTACCGCATGCCGAGAGCACACCTTTATCCGTGACCTCGCCTATAACTGTGCCGCCGTCGATCTCACCATCGACCTCCAACAGTATGGAGCCTATCGGAGCTCCAAATAAGAGTTCCGCATCTACATTTTCATTAAGCTCCGCTCCGAGCATATTTCCGAATGCCGATTTAGCGATAACTTCAGCGAGTCCAAAGCCCTTTACAGCCGTAGCGGAAAGCACCCTGCCGCTCTCTTCGGCAGCATGTACTTTTTCATACATCTCCTTGAGCTTATCATAATCCGGAAGCATGTTCTCATCATATTCAAGCTTGAACAGCACAAGCTTTGAACCTGCTTTCTTAAATTCCTGCGAGATCACCTTATCAGCCTTCGCCGGCGCTACCGCAAACGATGTCAGCGTAGGCGGAACATCAAGCTCGTTGAATGAGCCGCTCATAGAGTCCTTACCGCCTATAGCAGCTATCTTCAGCGCGAGCTGTGCCTCATACGCGCCCAGCAGAGCCGCGAACGGCTTGCCCCAGCGTTTTTTATCCTCGCCGAGTCTTTCAAAATACTCCTGGAACGTCAAATATATCGTCTTATAATCCGCGCCGAGAGCTACCGCCTTTGACACAGACTCTACGACCGCGTACTGAGCGCCGTGGAAAGGACTCCACTCTGATACTTTTGGATTGAAACCAAACGTCATTATAGTAGCGGAATTGGTCTGTCCGTGAAGCACTGGCACCTTTGCAGCCATACCGTCCGTCGGAGTGAGCTGATATTTTCCGCCAAACGGCATGAGCACAGAGCCCGCGCCGATCGTGGAGTCAAATTTCTCCGAAAGACCCTTCTGTGAGCACACATTCAGATCCGAAAGAGTCTTGAGCCACTGCGATCTCACATCTCCCCCGATCTTCGGTTCAAGCGCGCATTCGCTCTCCTTCGGGAGCTCGACCTCCACGTCAGTGTCCTTCGGCGCGCCGTTCGTATTCAGGAAATCACGTGAAATATCACATATTGTCTTGCCTCGCCATGTCATTCTAAGCCTGTTGAGCGAGGTCACTTCCGCAACGACCGTTGCCTCAAGGTTTTCCTCATGCGCGCAGCTTTTGAACTTATCAGCATCTTCCGCGCGTACAACTACAGCCATCCTCTCCTGCGATTCGCTTATAGCCAATTCCGTTCCGTCAAGTCCCTCATACTTTTTCGGTACCTTGTCAAGATCGATATCAAGTCCGTCGGCAAGCTCTCCTATAGCCACCGAAACTCCGCCCGCTCCGAAATCATTGCAGCGCTTGATAAGCGATGTAACTTTACCGTCGCGGAACAGTCTCTGAAGCTTTCTCTCAATCGGCGGATTACCTTTCTGCACTTCTGAGCCGCAGGTAACAACGCTCTTTTCCGTATGAGCCTTTGACGAACCGGTGGCTCCGCCTATACCGTCGCGTCCTGTGCGGCCTCCGAGTAGGATTATAACATCTCCCTCCGACGGCGTCTCACGGATAACATTCGCCTTTGGCGCAGCGCCGATTACCGCGCCGATCTCCATACGCTTTGCAACATAACCCTCGTCATATATCTCCTGTACCTGTCCCGTAGCCAGACCTATCTGGTTTCCGTACGAGCTGTAACCGGACGATGCCTTCTGCGTTATCTTTCTCTGCATAAGCTTTCCGGGCAAAGTCTCCTTGAGCGACTTTCTCGGATCTCCCGCGCCTGTGACACGCATCGCCTGATAAACATACGAACGTCCCGACAACGGATCGCGGATAGCGCCTCCGAGACACGTTGCCGCGCCGCCGAACGGCTCTATCTCCGTAGGATGGTTATGCGTCTCATTCTTGAACATTATGAGCCAATCCTCGGTCTTTCCGTCTATCTCGACAGGCATTACTATCGAGCAGGCATTTATCTCCTCGGACTCATCTATCTCTTTTAAGTATCCAGCTTTCTTGAGCTGCTTTACAATGATAGTTGCCATATTCATAAGGCAGGTCTCTCTGCCCGCCGGATAGAGATCAGCTTTCGCTGCCTTGTATTCCTCATATGCAGCCTTTATAACATCTCCGTATTTTCCGTTTCCGATCTCAACATTATTTATCCTTGTTGAAAATGTCGTGTGACGGCAGTGATCCGACCAGTATGTGTCGATCATCCTAAGCTCGGTCACTGTAGGATCGCGCTTTTCGGTATCTCTGAAATAAGCGCGGCAGAACATAAGATCATCCATATCCATTGCGAATCCCATCGAATCAAGGAATTCTTTCATCTGAGACTCGTCCATATCTATAAAGCCGTCCACAGTCTTTACATCTTCCGGGTAATCCAGCACCATATCCAGAGACTCCGGCTTCTCAAGCGATGCTTCTCTTGACTCTACAGGGTTTATAACATATTTTTTTACCGCTTCGAATTCGCTGTCGGAAACATCTCCCTTAAGCACATATATCTTTGCATACCTTACTTTCGGTCTGTCTTTCTCCGTGAGTATCGAAACGCACTCTTCCGCGCTTGCCGCGCGCTGATCGAACTGTCCGGGAAGGAATTCCACAGCAAAAACTCTGCCGCCGCCCATATCGATCTCTTCGTCATACGCATCATCGACAGGAGGCTCGGAAAATATCAGTCCCCTCGCCCGCGCATATTCTTCATCTGTCACTCCCTCAATGTCGTACCGGTTTATAACGCGAACGTCCTCAAGCCCTTTCATATCAAGATTTTCTCTGAGGTCCGCAAGGATCTCCTTTGCCTCGACATCAAAACCGGCTTTTTTCTCAACATAGATTCTTCTTACGTCTGCCATCGTCTGTTCCCTTTCTTAATTTTATTATATTGCCGCAAGCTCTCACTTTGCCGCGGCCCTTTTAATAGCTTATCCTATGAGTTCAGGCGTCTCAAAACTCCTGTTCCCTTTTTATGATCATATTCGATCACCGCAAACTCACCGTTGCCCAGCGTGAACCGCCAGCTCTCCTCCGGCGCGAGCCCAAGGCACCGCGATATTATATGCCGCGCCGCCCCAAGATGCGTAACGAGAAACACGGTCCCGCCATCATGCCTTTCGGCTATCTCCGAAACCGCCGAATCGACACGCTTCTGTACCTGAGCAGAGCTCTCTCCCCCAGGCACCTCATAGTCCAAAAAATCCGCCTGCCACAGAGCGAACCGCTCCGGATCCTCAGACTCTATCTGAGCAAACGACATGTTCTCCCATTCGCCGAAATCACGCTCTATGATCCTCTGTTCCTCGCGCAGCTCTGTATCTCCGCGGGCCGTTATGTACGGCGCTATCGTGTCACGCGCTCTACAAAGAGGACTTGAGTAAACCGCGTCCGCTCTTATGCCTCCCAGTTCCGCGCACAGCCGCAAAGCCTGCAGCCGCCCGTTTTCATTAAGCGGCACATCGGATCTTCCCAGACATGCAGATCTGGTGTTCGGCTCTGTTTCTCCATGTCTTATTATATAGAAAACAGTCATATATGCCTTTACACCTCCGAAACCGCGCTGTTTTGTCATAACATCACAAAAAGCGCTGCTCTTCGTTACTTAGTTATAATAATATCATATTTTGATCTTTTTTTCAATAGCTGTTAAGGAATTTTTAGATTATTGTGTACAATTACGCCGATCCGTCAAACAACAATAGAAATTTAACAAAGAGTCGGAATATTGTATTGAAAAATCTCCCGCGATGATATATAATTAGATCAAACAAGCGGGTGATATCCCGCGGATAAAATAGGAGGATGATTCCAATGAGAAAAATGAAAGATTTCGAATTTTGGTTTGTAACAGGCAGCCAGCATCTTTACGGTCCCGAAACGCTTGAGCAGGTCGCAAAAGATTCCGCCAAAATAGTTGACGGGCTCAACGCGCGCGGTAAAATGCCTTGTAAGATAGTGCTCAAGGATACAGTCAAGACCCCGGCAGAGATCACAAAACTCTTTAAGGAGGCAACATATGACGATCGCTGCGCAGGTGTCATCACATGGATGCATACCTTCAGCCCATCTAAAATGTGGATAAACGGATTAAAGGACTTCAATAAGCCTTATCTGCATTTCCACACTCAATGCAACCGAGAGATCCCGTGGGATGAGATAGACATGGATTTCATGAACCTTAATCAATCAGCGCACGGCGACAGAGAACACGGCTTTATCGGCGCGCGTCTGCGTATGCCCAGAAAGATAGTTGTAGGATACTGGGAGGACGAGGAGCCGCAGTCAAAGATAGCGTCGTGGATGAGGAGCGCCGTTGGCGTAGCGGTGAGCCGCGAGTTCAAAATGGTGCGTTTCGGCGACAACATGCGTCAGGTCGCTGTAACTGAGGGCGACAAGGTAGAGGCTGAGATAAAACTCGGCTGGGACGTTGAATACAGAGGCATAGGCGACCTTGTAGATTATATGAGCAGAGTCACCGATGCCGAAGTAGACGCCAAGATGGATGAGTACGCGTCAAAGTACGATATGGACACCGACAATATAGAGGCTGTCCGCTATCAGGCAAAGACCGAGGTCGCAATGGAAAAAATGTTTACCGAACACGGCTACAGCGCGTTCACGACAAACTTTGAAGACCTCTGGGGCATGGAACAGCTCCCCGGGCTTGCAGCGCAGAACCTCATGGCCAACGGTTACGGTTTCGGCGGCGAGGGCGACTGGAAGGTCGCTGCAATGACAGCTATAATGAAGGCCATGTCCGAGGGCATGGACGGCGGAACAGCGTTCATGGAAGACTACACCTATCATATGCCGAAGGGCGACGAATACATTCTCGGCGCTCATATGCTTGAGGTCTGCCCGTCGGTAGCTTCAAACAAGCCGAAGATACAGGTACACGAGCTCGGCATAGGCAACAGAAAGGCGCCT
>CAJFNT010000164.1 GCA_904395315.1 uncultured Clostridia bacterium | reverse complement strand
TAGAGGCTTGCGGTTCACTACGCTTGGCGGTAAATACCCGCGGTTGGACTTTCACCAACTAGATCTATGTCATGCCCGACACACAAATAAAAATGCGCAAGCTAAGCTCACGCATTCTCTCTGATCCTAAATATCGTCACGCTCAAGGGCGGAAACTCGTATTCTATAATACCATGTTCGCCGTATACAGTTCCGGACTTTGGATATACCTTTTCAGGCTCTTCAAAGCTGTTCACATCATCTCTTGAATGACCTGAAAGCTCCTCTATATCAGCTTGCACTCTGCTGCTAAACGGACTTTGTACTGCAGCATTTACTATTGTCTCATTGACATTAACAGCCTTTACTATCACATCGCCGTTACCCTCATCAATACCTGCTGTAAAATATAATTCCTCGTTTATTTGTATCTTATCTTCTATATCATTCATCTTGATACCATTCACATAAGTAATTATATGTCTGCCTTCAATATCGAGCTTCAGTCTGTATTCGATACCAGTTTCCACAGAAAAGCGGCTTTGCGTAAGGCAAGACGCATGTCCTTCGTATTTGTCTATACAGCAGTCCTGATTCTGCCATCCCCCTATCGACCATACGATTTTTTCACGTTCTCCTTTTACTCCGAACGCTATCTTGAATCCGAGATCTCCATAATTTCTCACAGCCGTCAGTTCCAAGGTATAGTGGCGGGAAGCTATATTTGCCAAGCTTCTTTTTTCGTTTATAAGCATGATATCATCATATTTTTCCGACTTACCTGTTTCCGCATCCGTAATTTTTATATCTCTGAAACAAGCTGAGCATCTGTCCGCCTCGATCTCGATATCTCCATCTATGTGATCTTTGCCTATGATGACACATTCATCCAGTCCCTCTTTCTTTGTCTCAAGCAAATATGACGGAAGATTGTTCATAAACAATTTCTGAACATAATAATTCACACTGCCAAACACTCTGTGATTGTCGAACCATATCATATCCGGCTCCCAGTTTACATACTGAACATTACAAAGAAGAGGCGCGTAGCAAACGAGCTCCACAGCATGAGCGGCGTTCTCAAGTCCAGTCATAAAAGCCGCCTCCGCGACAGCATTATAATATTTATTGTCCCATGAAGCGTATTCGCCCAAAAACACCTTTGTTCCGTCTTCTGAAAAGTTAGCATAACGCCTGTAATTCGTTATAAACCATTCGGGAGTCATATAATAATGCTCATCTATTATATCCGAGCCATTTTTTTCTGCGCTCGCCCATCCGCGGTCATATTCGCTTCCATGATTGAAAGGTCCCGCGGAATTGATTATCTTTATATCCGGATATTTCGCACGTATAGCCTTATGAAAATGATCATAACGGTCAAAGAAACCTTGTCCTACTTCTTCATTGCCTATAGCTATATATTTCATTCCAAACGGCTCCGGATGCCCCAGAGACGCTCTTATGCCTCCCCACTCCGTTTCTTTATCTCCGTTTGCAAATTCAATAAGATCAAGGGCGTCATCGATCCATTCATCAAGCTCATTGATCGGAACTCCCTGACCTGAATGCGGATTATATCCCGCAGGCAAAACAGGCAGCGGCTCGGCTCCTATATCTTCACAAAAAAGAAAATATTCATAATATCCCAAACCAAGCGATTGGTTATAGCGCCAATTGCTTCGCCTTGCCGGACGCTCCTTTACATCACCCAATGTATTTTTCCAACGGTAAGCCGAGTCTCTGTCATCCTTGTTCAAAGACCCGTCATGCACAAGGCAGCCTCCCGGAAAACGCACAAATTTAGGCTTTAACGCGGCTATATACTCGGCTATATCACGTCTCAATCCATTCTCACGTCCCATAAAAGTTTCTTCCGGAAACATTGATACAAAATCAAAGCAAGCCTTACCGCTTTTATCCATCGAAATGAGCAGTTTTGAGGAAAAATCATCCTCCGGAGCTTCAAATACACCTCTGTATTCGCTCCACTCCGAGCCTATAGAAAATGTCACACTATCATAAATTTGTCCTGCCGCACTCACAATGGCAACCTTTACGGATGTTTCTTTCTCTGCGCGCGCGCGCAGAGAAAGTATATATTTTTTCCCATCATAAATAGGAATGCCGCTATTATAGCCCTCGTTTTTCACCCCGGCATCTTTGCCGTCCGTTTTCACATCCAGGACAAGATAATGGGGATTTTTAACGCTCGCCGAAGCTTTGTTGCTTATACTCAATGAAACCTTCGTTCCGTCCGGCTCATATGCCGTCCACGCTGTCAACCCATTATATGTCGGATTATCTATCGGCGAAAATTCAAAACTTCTGTTGCGTATCATCTCCGCATACAGACCTCCGTCTGCAGCATGATTTATATCTTCAAAAAAAACGCCGTAAAAATCCCC
Source organism: uncultured Clostridia bacterium (assembly GCA_904395315.1). Taxonomy (GTDB): domain Bacteria; phylum Bacillota; class Clostridia; order UBA1381; family UBA1381; genus Ornithomonoglobus. The sequence goes on along the minus strand of CAJFNT010000164.1, from coordinate 28,616 downwards.
AAACTGAGCTTTTTTCTTATTTGTTACAATGATCTTATTCATAAATACTACTTACAGCTGGGCCATAAATCTGTCGAACGCAGCCATTCCTTCCTCTGTTCTCTTATAAACTCCGGCATGCTCAAGCACCTTTACAAACACCTTGCCCACCTCTTCTTTGAGTATGTCATCCACATTATCCTCATTGATCTCCGGGTGAGATCTCATGACCTCCTTAGCCCATACCGCATGCGACTTAGTCTTGTCATCAGCTTCAAGGTCCTTGCCGTTTACTATAGCATCTGCAACCGCCGCCAGTTCCTCAACAAGTCTTGAAGGCAGAACTGCCAGACCCATGACCTCAATAAGTCCTATGTTCTCTTTTTTGATATGATGCAATTCTGCATGCGGATGATATACGCCGAGAGGATGCTCCTCAGTAGTTATATTGTTTCTGAGCACAAGATCAAGAACATACTTTCCATCAGCCATGCTCGCTATAGGCGTTATCGTGTTGTGCGGGGTCCCGTCCGTCTCTGCGTAGATAAATGCATCCTCATCTGTATACGCTCGCCAACTTGTGAGTATTTTGTCTGCCAGCTCGACAAGCTTATCGGTGTTGTTGCTTTTAAGCCTTATTACAGACATTGGCCACGTAAGACGGCTTATCTCAATATCTTCAAAACCATCTATATTGTAAAACTTCTCACTCTTTGCACGATGCATTGCAAATATATGATTACCGCCCTGAAAATGTTCATGGGTCAATATCGAACCGCCGACGATCGGCAGATCCGCATTTGAGCCTATTATGTAATGATTAAATCTCTTTATAAAGTCAAGCAGTTTCGCAAACGCGCTCCTATCTATAACCATTGGAACGTGCTCAGAATTAAACACAATACAATGCTCATTATAATAAACATACGGAGAGTACTGGAATCCCCACTTTGCGCCGCATATATCTATCGGAATGATCCTATGGTTCTGTCTCGCCGGATGATTCACTCTGCCGCCGTAACCTTCATTCTCAACACAGAGCTGACATTTCGGATACGATGACTGTTTCTGCAGCTTTGCTGCCGCGATAGCCTTCGGATCTTTCTCCGGCTTAGATCTGTTTATCGTTATCTCGATCTCACCATATTCCGAATCGATTGTCCACTTTACATCTTTCTTTATACGTCCGCGTCTTATGTAATTGGTATCGCACGAAAGCTTATAAAAATAGTCTGTTGCTTCGACAGCAGAGCTCTCGTACAGCTCATAAAATTTCTTTGTCACTGTTGACGGAAACGGGGTCAGCGTATCCATAAGCTCAGTATCAAAAATATCTCTGTACACTACGCTGTTGTTCTCTATCAACCCTTTTTCAGCCGCATATTCAAGAAGCACTTCCAGTATACCGTCAAGCTCATCTATACCTCCGCACTCTGCGCCTGTCTCCTCATACGAATCAAGTCCCAGTTTGGTCAAAAGACGATTCCTCACGTATATTTTGTCTTCTTCACTTATCAGCTCCGTCATAACACCATACGATACGAGCTTATCAATCGCTTCAAATCTTTTTGCTTCACTCTCCATAATAACTCACCTTTCTCTAAGACCTTCCGCCTTATTTTTCTGTTATAAATATTTTATCATGAATACCGTATATTTGCAATACCCTTTTGCTATAAAAATATCAAACACGCAAAAGAGCGGCTAAAGCCGCTCTTTTGCAGGGTCAAACATCAATATTCTTTATTCCTCGATAACCGCGGCATTTGATCCTGAGTATACAGGCACTTCATATGCAAGCGATGCATCCGGGAACAGCGATACCATTCTCTCTATTATAACCGCCTGCTTAACCGCCCAGCCTATATCCGTGGCATACATATGCTCACCGGGATTATCGGGATTCCAACGCATTTTGTAAAGAGTATTCTGTCTGCCGCTTGACGAGTTTATATAATACTCACTTATCCACTTAGCGCCTCCTATTATCGCGGCCTCCGGACTCGTCCAGCCCTCTTTATATGCCTTCTGAGAACCCGATGAGAGCGCGCTGTTGTCGTAAGCTGCTATTCCAAACATATTATACACGATCTCTCCGTTCACTTCCACACCGGTTGCAAGCTGCGATGTGCCGTTTCCTGTTTCGAGACACGCATGCGCCACAAGATATATCTCATTTACGTTATATGTCTTTGCCGCCTCTATAAACGCTGCTGCCTGTCCTCGCAGTATACCCTTATTTTCAAGATATTCATTGAGCGCATCTTCACTTACTCCGCTATAATGTGAAAGATCAAGGAACTGATACTTATACGCACCTGCGGAGAACTGATTAGGATCAAGATATTCCTTTGTCTCTTCAAGCGAGGCATAGCCTCCCTCATTCTTAGGCGGAGGATTAAGTGTCATCTGCAGTTCCGCCATCTCATCAAGCGTCATATCATAAGTGGTATAGCTTACTCCTCCTTCAGATGCGTATGTCTTATTCATATCTACCACGTTATCCGATAACGAGCCGCCGCTTACTGTGATCTCGACCGTGTCAGAAGGACCATCGGCGCTGGCAGCAGTAATGACCGCGGTGCCTTCTCCGACAGCTGTCACCTTTCCATCCTGTGTGACCGTTGCCACTTCCTCATTATCCGATGACCACTGAACCGTCTTATTTCGCGCATTTGTCGGTAGAACCGAAACCGCTCCCAGCCACGTCTCTCCTTTTTTTAGCTGAATATCATCTTTATTTTGTATAGTGACTGTTTCAACCTTTATTACTTCATTTATTACATTCACAAAACACTTGCCGGTGAAATCTCCATCGATCGTCTTTGCTACCACCTCAGTCATACCGGTATTTACAGGCTTTAGACGTCCCGTCTGATCTACCTCCACTATATCTGTGTCTTTTGAATACCACTGCACAGCAGTATTTGAAGCGTTATCCGGTATTATCTCAGATGCAAGTCTCACTCCCGTATCCGTCGTATAAAGAGTTATTGTGCTCTTTTGCAGGAAAAATCCCTCAACCGGCTGCACAACCTGCAAATATGCCTTTGAATTTTCGCCTGTGTACTCATTGCTGACGGTTATTTCAACACTGCCGGGATTTTTTACAGTAATATTGCCATCTCCGTCAACCTCCGCTATATCATTATTCGATGACGTGTATTCAAGACTCCTGTCATCAAGCGTTATAGGATATATCACCCCGTTTAACGTGTCACTATCCTCTTCGCCTATCTCTATTGTCTTATTATGCCATGATAAAAGTATGCCCGCATCAGGCTCTTCATCAGTAAAATAATTTTTATATATAGGAAATCGTGTGACTAACCTGCCTATGCTGTTATCGACCTCAATACCGTCATTATATGTTTCAAGAGAAAAATATACCGACACGCATAAGATCCCTATCAGAACAGCCGATGCAGTCCCTGCCAATGCGGCCTTTCTCTTGGGTGAGATCTTTGCGCTCTCCTCATTTGTCAAATCTTTTTTCAATTGCTGCAATACACTCATTTACATCATCCTTATCAAAAAAATAAAGATACACGGCATCTTGTCCGCCGATCATATATTTATACTATAATAAAAAGAGGGATATTGTCAACACTATCCCCCTATAATTTAAAGTTTATTTACGTTTAAACGATCATTTTTTTACAAACCTGTTCACTATATAATCGTTTGCCTTATTTTCCAAAGAATCATCAAGGGATCTAAGCGTTTCTGTGATTCCATACTTCCGCTTCAACGCATTTCCCAGTATATAGTCACAAAGCTTAGGATTTTTGGGCAGAAGCGGTCCATGCAGGTATGTTGCTATAACATTCTTATAGATCACTCCCTCGGCTCCCGAAGTCTCATCGTTGCCATGACCGTAAACAACTCGTCCGAGCGATGTGTGCGAACCGATATATGTTCTTCCTCCATGATTCTCAAATCCCACGATATATCCACCTATCACATCTGATTCAAGCACGATATTTCCGATAAGACGATCATCACCCTGCTCTGTATATATATCAAGTATCCCAAGACCTTCGATAGTTTGATCCTCAAGCTTATAATACTTCCCAAGAAGCTGATAACCACCGCACACCGCTATAATACTTCCTCCGTTTTCAGCAAATTCACTGATCTCGGTCCTGTGTTCTAAAAGTCTTGAACATACTATCTTCTGCTCTCTATCCGAGCCGCCTCCCAAAAACAGTATATCTGTATCCGACAGATCAAAATTATTATCATCGCATGTGTAGCTTTCAGTTTCTGCCTTGATATCTCTCCATTCAAGACGGCGTTTTAAACATTCTATATTCCCTCTGTCCCCATAGAGATTCAGCAGATCAGGATAAAGATGCATTATTTTTATCTTCATATCATCCATTCTGTTTGCCTCCCTCAAGAGATTTTAAAACAGCCTCAGTGGGATACAACGCAGTATAATTCACCAGAATATATACAGCCTCACTGTCGTCTTCGAGAGCTGATCTGACCGCCTGCTTCATACTGTCGGTCATCATATCAACTGCAATATCGGCATATTTGAATCTGAGACTTATATCATATACTCTTATCCCTGTTGTGATAAGTCTGTTAAGAGAATCATTTTTTATCTTATGGAAATCAACATCCCACAGCCATGAAACGTCGCGTCCGTCATTTGCAAGATCATTGATAGCTATTATGACATCTTTTTTACGCTCATCGGTGTTTACCGTTGCTATCGCCTGATTAAATCCCGCAGGATTCTTTGACAGGCTCAATATGACCGGTTTATTGAACATAAACTCCTGCATCCTGCCGATCTGCGGTTTATAATTTTCAAGAAGTCTCTCAAAATCGTCCGTGCCCTCACCGGCTGCATCAAGAGCGGCATATACCGCCGCAAGATTATATATATTATAGAATCCCTTATAGTTGACTGACAACGGAGCGCCATTTATAGTGAACTTCATAGGCGACCTTAAAGAGACATTTCTAACCTCATAATCAGGTCTTGGGCGGCTGTAGCCGCATTTTTCACATTTAAAATCACCGAGCTGACTGTAATGGTAATAGCTGAATTTCAACTCTTCACCGCATATCGGGCAAAATCGCCCTTCCTTTGTGTCATCAGTCTGCGGAAGCACCTTTTCAGAAATCCCGTAATAAACAGGATGCGCATTTTTTTCGCGTCCGAACTGAACACACAGCGGATCGTCCGCATTTAACACAGTTTTTACCTCACCGGCCTCAGAGATCGCGCGCTTTAGGATATCTATAGTTATGTCTATCTCTCCGTACCTGTCAAGCTGATCTCTGAACAGGTTCGTTATTATCATTATATCAGGTTTTATTTGCTTAAAAACAATGGGAGTATATGCCTCATCTATTTCAAGACATGCATAATCAGCGCTCAACCTCCCGAATATATCAGCCGCCTGTATATACGATGTTGCTATACCGCTCAACATATTTGCGCCCAAGCGGTTGCATAACACTTTATATCCCTTTGCCTCGAGCGCGGAACACATAAGATTATTGGTCGTTGTTTTCCCGTTTGTTCCGCACGTTACGATTACTTTTTTCTTTATCCGTTTATTTACATCACTGACAAGTCCGGGATATATCTTCAATGCAAACGCACCGGGACTCGCAGAGGATTTTTTTCCGGCTATCCTGCCGGCGGCAGTAAGAAGCTTTCCTGCCCAGATTGCAATAAGCCTTCTCATATGTCTATCCTTCCGTATTCCGTCATTTTGCGAAAAATCAATAATTCATTATTCGTATCTTGCCGTTTGTAGATGTCAGATTGTTTGTATCACATTCATAGGTAATGCCATACAGATCCTCCGCCGTATACGACACTATATAATCTCCGTCATCAATAAGTTTTTCGGTTATCTTTGCGCCGCCGAAACCTATTCGTATCTTTGAGCCCTCTACGTATGATCCTTCTTCACCGCCATACATCTCATATATTGGGATTATAACATCGCCATTATTAAGCTCCTCGTATTTCCGATCTGCCATCCCAGACTCCGGATCCACGCCTTTCCAAATGCCAAGTATAGTATACTCACCGTAATCATCAGACTGCTTTGACCTTGATACCCTTATATTGGCGATCTCACCCTCATATATTACCGGTATTGAATAAATATCAAAACATGTGTTCTGGCTGACAAGATACATCGCAACCGGCGTACTGTTCAATCTTGGCAGTCTTCCCGAAAGCTCATACACATATCCGCCGCTCGCTTCATCATATTTTGTATCGTAATCCCTGAACAAGTACAAATATCCCTGATTGTCTGCACTGTACATATAGAAATTAACGCCTGCTCGCGTTATTATCTCCGGATGATTGATATTGAGTACATACATCCCGCTCATATCGGTCTCAGCGCTCATATAATTTGACTTTACCAACTCGCTGTACTGAGCCCATGCGCCGGCATCTTCAAAATTATTTATCCGGCCATCTATCTCTGTGTCTATACACGTTTTTTCTATAAACTCCATATAGTTTTCACTCATGCTCACTGCTCTGTAAGCCGAGATCTCATCTGAGTCACGATGTCCCGGATAATAAACGCTTAAACCTCCTGACATATTGTGATAATCACTCATAGCCTTATACACTACGACCTTATTTATCGCATTTGCAATATTCGCAGCAGGACTGCCTATCTGTTCTGTCACAACATTTGTAAGCTCCCCTATATCTACGAGATTTGAATATCCTTCCCATTTAGAATTTCCACCCAGATATTCCAATTCGTTCATTGCAAATGAAATATTCCTCAGACTATCTATATTATCCGCCGCATTGGCCATTACCTCCGCCATACCGTCAAACGCTAAAGTCAACGTTGTTATATTTGACAGATCCGTGACAGCCATCGATACAAGTTCTTTTTCATGCTCCGAAGCACCGTTTTTTACACCGTCACATATGATCCCGCCTACTTCAGACGCCGTTGCCGACGGATTATTCGATATATATTCAAACAAGCCTCTGTAATCCCAGCCATTCATCGGCATTACATCTTCTGAAGCAACGAGATAATCCGCATAAAGAGACAGCGCAGAAGCGGTCTCAAGATTAGACATAAGGCTTGCATCAAAGCCTATTATATCCAGCTTGGATCTCAGACTGCCCATAGCGTCTTTTATCTCACTTAAAGACAAACTGTCAAACTCATTATTGGCATCATATGCAACACCGCCTATAGGTCCGCCGCCATGATCCCATATAACACCGATATAATTATCTGCCGGATATGAGTCCATTCCCCATTCAAAGAATGAAGAAAGTGTGCTGCTGCTTCCCATATTTTCCGACGGTTTTTGATTCACAAGCCTGATACCATTCTTCTGCACCTCAAAATCCTGAAGATATTCCGGATAAATATCGGCAGTATTCCACTTGCGGCTTCCACCCGTCTCCACTACAACATTTACATTCTGCGGCAGGTCATATGACAACGAGCTCAAAACTTCTCCCGCCCTGCCATAATCCTCCTCCAAGGTCGAACCGCACATATAGATCATGACTGTCCAGCTTGCGCCGGTAGATTCTCTGCGCTTGACCTCTTCCTGAACGATTACGCTGTCACTGCATCCGCATAAAATAGCAAACACAGTTAAAAGCACAGTTATAAACGTAAATCTTTTACCAATATCTCTAAACATAAGAACCCTTTCGCTAAACATCCGAAAAACTATATTGCCGCAAAGATATTCTCCGCAGCCTCAAAACTACTTCGATCAAATTTTTGATACTGCTGCAGTCCCAAAACCAAGCATATTCTATGACTCATAAAAATAATGCGGACAGATATAAAAAGGGCGTCCTAATGTCTCCCGCAAGCATCGGAAACACCAAAAGCCGCCCTTTCACCAATATTGAATCATTCAGCTGCCGGTGCACCAACCGGGCAAGCACTCGCGCATGCTCCGCACTCAATGCATGTATCCGCATCGATAACGTATGCGCTGTCGCCTTCCGAAATTGCGCTTACCGGACATTCAGCTGCACATGCACCGCAGCTGATGCATGTATCCGCATCAATTTTATAAGCCATGGCTAATACCTCCTGAAAGAATTATTGAAGACTTTCGTCTACTTTGATTATACCACCTATCGATCAGAACTTCAAGTAAAAAATAAAAATAATTTTTATTTTTTAATGTCAATATAATCTTTTAGTGTTAAATTGTAAATTTTTTAGTGATTTTCAACACATCAATTGGTCTTGTCACCGTTCGCCGATCTGCTTTTATAATTCTTTGTGTTTTGAATATGATCAGCAGATTTTGTTCTATCTAAAAATCTTTGCTTTTTTACATAATTACGACCGCGCCGCGGACGTCTCTTCTCTCCTTCCAGGTTCTTTTCATTGTCTTTCTGCTGCAATTCATTCTGCGCAGGATCCTCAGCAAGTTCATCACTCTCATCTCCTTCAACCACTGCTGACTGCTGCTCGGATCTGTCAGTATTGATATCCGACACATCATAGTCTTTCTGAGTCATATCATCATCACTGCCGAATCGAACACGCACTCTCCCTTTAAGCAATGCCACGCTGACCACAGTTCCCGGTCCGTCTGGCGTCATTACTTTGGCTCCTGCTTTTGGCGATGCTTCTATAAGCTCTTCATACAGATCCTGCTCATATTTCAGACAACACATCAATCTTCCGCATGTGCCTGATATTTTCGTAGGATTAAGAGACAAGCCCTGTTCCTTTGCCATTTTTATCGATACAGGCATAAATTCATCAAGAAATTGCGAGCAACACAGATTTCTTCCGCATATGCCTATAGAACCTTTTGTCTTGGACTCGTCTCTCACCCCTATCTGACGCAGTTCTATTCTTGTGCGAAATACAGCTGCCAGATCTTTTACAAGCTCCCTAAAATCTACACGTCCGTCCGCGGTAAAATAAAATAATATTTTGTTCCTGTCAAAAGCATACTCTACCTCTATAAGCTTCATTTCCAAACCATGTTTGTGTATCTTTTCGATACAAATATCATATGCTTCTTTTTCTTTTTCTTTATTTTCCTCGTGTTTCTTTATATCCTCTTCAGTAGCCATACGTAAAACCCCCTTTAAAGGCTTTACAACACTGCTATCACTCACTTCCATAACACCTTTGACTACTTCACCGTATTCTATACCCCTGCTGGTTTCCACCATAACACTATCGCCTTCGATAATATTGAAATCCAATGGATCAAAATAATACATTTTACCTGCAGGTCTAAATCTAACTCCTATTATCTTAGTCATCGTTTCTACCCTTATCCTTTTGCTTTATTATCTTTTTTCTTAATTTCTCAGACGGTTCTATAACTATTCCGCAAAGTTCACCGTTTTTGTCTCTGTACTCCATATATAATGAGCGTTTCTTGTTTATTATACTCATTCTCATGCTGATGCACCGTTTTGGAAAAGACATAGGCTTATATCCGTAATATACTCCTTCTATATCAGCACAATTTATTTCCATCTCTTTATTTCTCTTACCTATCATCCTATTTATCCGCAACACACTGCCATTTAGTGAATATGTGAACCTTGCGGTGTAATGGGTCAAAATAAAAAACCCATAAACCGCAAATACTACAACCGCAATTATTCCTCCCAAAAACGCATAGCTGCTAAAAAGAGACATAATGATCCAACAAAAAAAATACATAAATGCCGCCCAGATCATAGCAAATACAAATTCCTTGCCCCCGGCAGTTATCTCCTCTTTCATCCGGTTTTCCTCCGTTCCGTATAACGATCATAAGCAATTAAACAATGAACACACAGATATTATACTCCAAGCATATTATAATGTCAATAATTTTATATCTGACGCTGTTATCAATGGAGCTCTGTTATATTATTTATCTTTATTGATAAAGTTCCATCCTCATTAGTTATTATCTCAATATAATCCGGATTTCTGTAATATTCGGGCGGGAATGAAAGCTCCACGCCCGTATCTGTAGAAAGCTTTACATTGGCAGTCATCTTTTTTGTTATGTATTGATTTACCTCAACTTTTTTGGGCACCCCAGCCTTCTCTATCTTCTGTGAAAATTCTTCACGCATAGCGGGAAGTCCCTCAAAAACAGTTTCCGCTACAGCATCCGTGTCTATATATTCGTAATTATTTTCCTCAATGCTCTTAGTAACATACTCTTTTATCCTCGCCGCCGCTTCTATTGTATCAGCTCCATTTTCCAGCGCCACTTTCTTTGCCATTCTCGTTACGGCACTCACGCTTTCTCTCGGCGATATCTCATACTCACATTCAAGCAAAAGCTCGGCTATTACGTCTACAGTTTCGCCATTGATCTTATGCTTTTTTCCCGCATACTTGACCTCTTCCGTAACTATATCAATAAACGCACATTCCGCTATTTTGCGGCTGACTGGAGGCAGTATCGCATAATGGCTTATTATCCTGTTCAACACCCTTCCATTATCCTGGACAACGGTATGCGTCATGCCGGTACTGTTATCACATTTTAATATCCCTACAATATTTTTATCATTTGTAACAAATTCACACACAACTATATCACAGGAATGCGGTTCAGCCTCTGCGGTATATGCCTCATAAAGCCGCTCCGCGGCATTTTTTGACATATCCACAAATGATATATCTCCATTCGTGTATTCTCTTATTTTTGCTTTAAAACCACTTGCGGGCTTGAATTCGGCCGGTCTGAGCGATGCCGATTCGTATATTTTCTCAATATGTCTGCATATAAAATTATTTATCTCTGCATTTTCTATATCCAAAGTTTCATCCGAATAAACATTTATACCTGAGTTAACATCAAGAATATGCAGTATCGCATTTTTCAATCCGACTATCATGTAATAAAATCCTTTCAAATTTCTATCATAGATCTATTTTACCACAAACATACGCAAAAGTAAAGGTCTCTGTTTACGGTATAGATAAAAATAAAAACTGCCGCTACACACGGCAGTTTGATTATCTTATCAGTTTACTATTCGCTTGGCTCCCATATAACAATCATTATAATAACCGCTTTCAATAGTAGAATACTTTACAACATCACCCGTTTTAGGTGAGTGGATCATCATTCCGTCACCTACATACAAACCAACATGAGTTGGAGATCCGCCGGATCCGAAGTAAACCAAATCACCTGGTTGAAGATCTTCTTTTGAAACAAATACACCATCGTTATCCCACTGTGTATATGTCGTTCTTGTAAGGCTGTATCCATTCTGCCCATACACATACTGAACAAATCCGGAACAGTCAAATCCTGCAGGAGTCGTGCCTCCCCATACATAAGGCAATCCCAAAAAACTCTCGGCAGTGTAAAGAATATTCTGTATAACAGGGTTTGATGACGTATAAGACGCACTTGTAACAGCTACTGCTTCCGCTTTTGCATACGAATATGTAAAATCTACCGGCAAACTATATACTTCCGACCCATCCTGCAGTACTGCTCCAACTGTTATAGAATAATTCCCATTCGACAAAGCACTGCTTGTAACATTTATTGAATTAGTGTCAACATCTTTTAAAAGCACTGCTTCAGCAGAAGAATCTTTGATGATTACGTGATATGACACTGCGTTTGGGGTTGTACTCCATTTAACTTCGAAACTTTCTGTTGTTATATCGGCTCCGTCTTCCGGAAGAACTATCTCCGGTATCTCGGCAACCGCGTATGATGATGTACTGAATTGCGAGTATGATCTGTTCACACTTACAATAGCCTGCTCTCTGGATGTAGCATCAAGCGGCTCGAGCGTAGTTTCCGTAACACCTGTTACAAGCCCATAATTCAATGCTGTATTTACCGCCGACATAGCCCATGAGCTTACGTCGCCACCATCGGTAAATTCATCAACGTATGATGTATCAGCGCCATCGGCTATGTTAAAGACAACCTCGCTTGCTGTTAAAGTGCTTATAAGCATTTTCGCCATTTCTTCTCTAGTTACCAGTCTGTCAGGTGTAAATGTATCATCATCTGTACCTTGAACAATTCCGTAATTGTATGCCTGTGCTACCGCTACACTGTCGGTATCCTTAAAAGGCGATCCGGCTGGTACCGGTACCGTTTCATTGGTAAGCTTTTTGTACAAATTCATTGCAAGTTCACAGAATTCCTCACGAGTTATGGAATCCTTTAAGTTGTTCGATACAACCGAATATGAAACCAAGCCTGCTTCACTCGCTGCCTGATATCCCGAAACAGCCCATCCGCTAAGATCTGCTGCCATAGCAGATGTTCCGAGAATTGCAGTTAATGAAAATGCACTGAGAATCATTTTCTGTACGACTTTCATAAAGAATTAATCTCTCCTTTTCTCCCTTTTCTAAAATATAAGGGATTTTCTCCGGGCTCCTTGATGATTACCTGTCCCGGTCCTTCACCTTCTTACTTCGTGATACTTTCTTGCCTATGATATAATAAACTAAAACCAAGCTGTCTGAGTATTGTGATATCATCAATTTTTTCTTGACGTATATATTATCTTTGCTTCTCGCTACAAGTGCTATTCTATCATTAATTTGGCTTAATGTCAAGCCTTTTTTTAAATTAGTTACAAAAATATTACGGATTTCTTTATGGTTGCGTAATAATTCGTGTAATATTTGCGTAATATTACATGGATAATATTACGATTCTGTTACACCACCATCCAGATTTCTGCTTTAAATTATATATATTTCCATCCCCTTCTTTCATCCTTGAAAATGTGCTGAACAGACACATAAAATACCGCGCACTATTTGGACAAATTCATGATTATTAGACCATAATTATTATGATATTATTACAATTAAGTTAAATAATTTAATATTTATTCTTGGGATGGCTTTGTTATGCGATTTCTGCTTATATATAAAACTATTTGTCGGATACTTGTGCGGATTCGTCATTATAAAAAACACCCGCTCACTGGGAGCGGGTGCGTATTTTCTTATTCTTTTTCAGTCCGAAACAAAATAATTGATTATGTATATTATCCCTGAGTATTGTAACTGTAGTTCGGGGCCTCTTTTGTGATATATATATCGTGAGGATGTGACTCTCTGAGTCCCGCTCCTGTTATTCTTATAAACTTGCCATTTTCCTTAAGCTCCTGTATATTATGTGCGCCGCAGTATCCCATTCCGCTTCTAAGTCCACCTACAAGCTGGAATATAGTATCTGAAAGCGGTCCTTTGTACGGAACTCGTCCTTCAACGCCTTCCGGAACGAGCTTCTTTGAACCGGTTTGGAAATATCTATCCTTCGATCCCTTTTCCATGGCTGCAAGCGAACCCATGCCGCGATAAACTTTAAAGCGTCTGCCCTGGAATATCTCAAACTCGCCCGGACTTTCGTCACAGCCGGCAAGGAGACTTCCCATCATTATAACATCAGCTCCAGCCGCTATAGCCTTTACACAATCACCGCTGTATTTTATACCACCATCAGCTATACACGGAATGCCGTATTTCTTCGCCTCGCTGCATACATCATATATAGCGGTTATCTGCGGTACACCTATTCCGGCTATAACACGCGTTGTGCATATTGATCCCGGTCCTATACCTACCTTCAAGCAGTCTGCCCCCGCCTCGATAAGCGCCTTAGCCGCTTCAGCAGTAGCGATATTACCTACGATCATATCCAGATCAGGGTATGCGGTCTTTACTTCTTTTACCTTATTTATTATATTCTGTGAATGTCCGTGTGCGGAATCAAGAACAACAACATCAACTCCGGCTTTTACAAGAGCCTCGACTCTCTCAAGACAATCATCTGTAACCCCTATAGCAGCTCCGGCAACCAGTCTTCCCTGCGCGTCTCTCGCCGAATTAGGATATTGAACAGCCTTTTCAATATCCTTTATCGTTATAAGACCTTTAAGATGATTTTCCTTATCTACTATGGGAAGTTTTTCTATCTTATATTTTGAAAGGATCTGCTGAGCTTCCATAAGTCCCGTTCCTTCCGGCGCCGTAATAAGGCGTTCCGAAGTCATTGCAGATTCGATCTTTTTCGAAAAATCAGTTTCGAATCTAAGATCTCTGTTTGTTATTATGCCTATAAGAACATTGTTCTCATCGACAACAGGCACACCGGAGATCCTATATTTACCCATAAGCTCGTCAGCATCCTTAAGTGTGTGATCCTTTGTCAAACTAAATGGATTTGCTATTACACCGTTCTCTGAACGCTTGACCTTATCTACCTCCGATGCCTGCTCTGCTATCGTCATATTCTTGTGGATTATGCCGATGCCGCCTTCTCTGGCTATAGCTATTGCCATTTTTGACTCGGTCACGGTATCCATAGCCGCGCTCATAAACGGTACATTAAGCCTTATTTTCTTTGTAAGCTGTGTGCCAAGCTCGACCATGTTAGGTGTAACATCAGACGCCTGCGGAATCAACAGGACATCATCAAAAGTAAGACCCTCTTTTCCGAACTTATCCATACTCATTGCTCCTTTCTTATTGTGCTGTATAATTTATTTTAACGGCAGAAAAAATCGAAAATTTGTAAAAATCGATCCCTCCGCAGTATCTTATTGATTAAATTTTATTGTAACAAAAAATATTATTTTTTTCAATATTTTTAAGGATATTTTTTTAGATTTATAAATTTTCATCAATATACTGCATTAAAACTGATCTCATTACAGCAAAATCACTAATACGAAATATTTCCGTTTTGAGCTGCGCCGCTCCGCGCATCCCTTTTATATACCACGCTATATGCTTTCTCGCCTCTTTGATACCTCTGTTTTCACCTTTTTCCTTTACAAGCCGTTCCGTATGATCGATTGCCTGCTCGATCTTATCTCGTACAGTAGGGATTTTCGTGATCTCTCCCGTTGTCATGAGCTCTGATATCTGAGCAAATATCCACGGATTCCCCTGCGCTCCGCGCGCGACCATTACAGCGTCGCATCCGGTATATTCAAACATCCTCAAAGCATCCCCGGCAGTAAAAATATCTCCGTTGCCTATTACAGGTATCGAGAGATGTTCCTTGATCTTTTTTATAACATCCCAATCAGCCTTGCCGCTGTAAAATTCTTTTCTCGTCCTTCCATGGACCGCGACCGCCGAGGCGCCGTTCTCCTCCAGTATTCGCGCGCATTCCAGAGAATTATCCTCCTTCCATCCTTTCCTTATCTTTGCAGTAACAGGGACCGGAGACGCATCCGAAACAGCACGCATTATCTTTCCCATCATGACCGGAGTCTTCATAAGCGCGCTTCCATCGCCGTTATTTACTATCTTCGGCGCCGGACAGCCCATATTTATATCTATGATATCGGGTTTGAACTCCATAACTTTCGGCACAACTTCAGCCATTATCTCAGGATCTGATCCGAATATCTGTATGGCGCACGGATTCTCTCCATGCATATCCATCAACGAAGCGGTCTTTTTATCATTGTAATACAGTCCCTTGGCACTGACCATCTCGCTGAAAACCATTCCCGCACCATAATTCCTGCAGATCTCCCTGAAAGGTTTATCTGTTATCCCGGCCATCGGCGCAAGAAATACATTATTGTTAAACTCGACACCGCCTATCCTCATCACGTTCTCCTTCCGGTAAAATTATTGTTTACGATCACAGAACACCATGTTTCACAATCATCTGATAAAATCGTAATATTAACATACAAAGCGACTGCAGTACACAACATACCACAGCCGCTCGTTATCAGCTTTCCCAATATGTTATCAAATTATAAAGTCTGTTCACCGATGCTATTGCCTGCTGAACTGTAAAAGCTCCGTGCGGATCAAACATATTGTTTTCATCGCCTGACATTATTTCTTTATCCGCTACCCATCTGACATAGAACAGTGCCCACGGATCCACCGAGGACGCATCAGGATTTGTAAGCGTATAATCAGTTCCAACATACATAAACTGGTCAGCCACACGTGTTATCATCGCGGCTGCCTCCTGTCTTGTGACCTCTCCGTCAGGGACAAACTCTGTCTCAGTTCTGCCGCTAATGATACCCAACGCGCACAAACGGTCTATTGCCTGACTTCTTCCCGCGCAATCATCAAATGTATTCACGAGATAATTCACGCCCGCATCTTCCATATAATCATCCATATTGGCATAATTTCCGGCAACTACTATTGTATTCTCCAACAGCACCGCCAATTCTTCTCTGGTTATATTATCCGAATACTTATCAGTAAATTCATAAGGAACAAGAGACTTAGCCGCCGCCGTTTGCACTTCGGTTATCGCCCATTGATCCTGCGGCAATTTCAAAAAGTCCCATGATGTGCTCACATTCCATTGAGTCCCTCCATAAACGCCTTCATCCGAATCATAAAACTCCGTCTCAAGATATGAAAGCTCTGCCGCATCCTCTTTAGCCGGCATATAGCAGATATAATTATCGACACCATATGTACCTATCTGTACTCCGGAGTTGAAATAATAACTCATTTTGAGCCCACTCGTCGTCGTAAAATTCACACAAGTGCCACGAAACGGAGTAGGATTTACTTTTCTCCAAACCGTAACGTCGCTCGCGGTATCGTAAAACTCCCTTATTTCTTCATCGCTTAGATTTTTGTATGTATTCGTTTCCAAATTACAGATCGTAGCTGATTCTATCTCTGAAGCATCGAATATTCCCAATGCATCCGCAAATGTCATAGAATTCGGAAGATTTACAACGTTATATGCCAATGCCTGCATTCCAAAAATACACGCTGCCGCTACGGCGGCTATAACTTTTTTTAAAATTTCGATCTCCTCCTTATCTTATAACCACATCAGTTTTCAGCATTTTATATGATCACGTCTGATAAGGCTTTATAACAGCCTTTGAACCGTCCGTCAATTCTATATACAGCTCAATATATGTCGGATCCTCTGTATCCACATATCCGTCGATTATCTTAAACTGCTGCAGATCAGTAGCTCCTATAACTCCCGTGTCAGTTACATCCTTATAGCTTCCGGCAGTATAGCTGTTTGTATAAATAACATGATAAAGCATATTGTCATCATATACACGATAAAGATTTCGCCCATAGATACTCTCTATAGATCTCATCCTGTAAAGAGCCACGCTCTGTTCTTCCAACTTATAGACGCCTCCGGTGACCATGATATCTACAAAACAAGTGCCTGACAGATCTGAAATTATGTATCCCGTTCCACTCAAAAGGAGCTTCGAAGCATATGATATTTCCGAAGGAACATTATCCTCCGCAAGTACTTTCAATATACCGTTTTCATATCTATAAAAATGCGCTGTTAATGTGTCACCGTTCTCACTTACTATCAATTCTTTCGTGGAATCATTTCTGTCTATATCAACAACGGCAAGCGAATATGCGCTTGTAAGATCTCCCAGACCCGCTGTATAATCTATCCCATCGATTGTAAGAACGGGAGAAGTTACAGACGTCATATCAAGAGACGACGCAAACTCTATCGTCTCCGGCACGCCATCATTGTCAAGATCCACACCCGTCTCGTAAGCCGTCCCATTAGTATAAAATTCTGCCGCATCTTCAAGCGTTTTGAATCCGGTCTTCAAAAACGCATAAGCTCTATAAGGTTTTCCGTCTGTTGACACAAGGACCATGCTGTGATGGCCGTCCCATGTTACAGCAAAATCCATAGCTTCAGATATAGCCCTTACAGGAAGCATTATCCTGTCCTCTATCATTACCGCCGGCATTTCTATCTCAATTCTCTCACCATTTCTGTAAAGCGCCGTGTCACCATATTTGATCGTTACCGTATACTGATCCTTTGCAATCGTAGCCGTTTGACTCGGCTGATCCCATGTGACAGTAGCTCCCGCCTGTTCAAACACAGCTCTCGCGGGAACAAGAGTATGTCCATCAAGTATAACAGGCTGTTGGTCAAACTGAACATTCACATTATCGACAAGCACCGTTACAACATCTTCTTCAGCGCTTGCTCCCGCCGCAAAAGCGGCGCAAAGACCCAAAACTGCCGCGCCTGACATAATAAGCTTTTTAATATTCATGATCTCCTCCTAAATCATAACCAAGATCAGAGAATACAATATTTCTCCATATACTCTTCCATCTTAGATATCATATCCTTATAATCGTCCTTGCTCTTGAGATATTCATATATATCTTCCACTGTCACTATTGCATGAACTTTTATACCGAAATCTTCGCCCACTTCCATTATAGCGGTCTTCCCCGGTGTAGTGCCCACCTCACAGCGATTTACCGATATGAACATATCGTTTACCGTAACATCTGCCGCCGACTTAAGAACCGGCATAGTCTCTCTTATTGCTGTTCCCGCTGTTATAACATCCTCTATTATTATTACCCTATCACCGTCATTAGGTTTATATCCGACTATCGAACCGCCTTCGCCATGATCCTTTTCTTCTTTTCTGTTGAAAAAATACGGCTTATCGATACCATACTCGTTATATAAAGCCGCCGCGCATCCCGCGGCAAGAGGTATACCCTTGTAAGCAGGACCGAACATACAGTCAAAATCATCACCTACCGTCTCTTTCACAAGGGCCGCATAAAACTTTCCGAGCGTAGCTATCTGTCTGCCGGTCCTGTAGTTTCCGGTATTTACGAAATACGGTGTATTTCTTCCGCTCTTTGTGACAAAATCACCAAATCGTAACACATCAGACTCCATCATAAATTCAATAAACTTTATCTTCTCATCAGTAATCATAATCAACCTCCAAAATATCATCTGCCGCACATTCCGCGTTGTTCTCCACACTCTTCATACGGCATTACACGCACTCCAAAGCACATATATTATGCCGTTTACACACCTATTATAACATAGTTGCAGCATTTTGTAAACCTTTTATTTTACCCGTCACCTGTTGAGGTAATTATATACATATTCTGATATATCCCTTATCTGCGCCTGAGCATTTCCCGTGTTCACAAGATCATCAGCTATCACAACCAGGATATAAGTTCCGAACGGAGCAAAAATTATTGCCGCGTCCCCTTGAACGTATTCAAGCTCTCCTGTTTTGTTTGCCGTTTGGACATCATCCGGCACTCCCGCCGGGATCTTGTAAAGTATCTGCTGCTGTTTCATCAAGTCAAGGATCTTTCTCGAGTATTCGGGAGTAACTATTTCTCCGTCAAGCAGCATATCAAGATACGCTCCGCAGTCATTTACAGATGTATAATTATAATTCCCCTGATAACCCAGATAAAATGTGCCGGTATCCGCAAATCCGCAGTCCGCCGCTGTTTCCGTAACTATCGCCATACCCGCTGAATGAGTGCTGCCGCTTATTCTTCGCGTCACCGCATACCACGCATCATTGTCACTGTATGTTATCATCCTCGCAAGCAGCTCTTCAAGCTCCGCGCTGTCACTCATGAGACCATCATGTATCCGCTGATAAACCGTTTGTATCACAAACAATTTTATTATGCTCGCGGAAAACACCTGATGACTGTTTACAGAAAATGAGCTGTTCGTTTCATAATCTTCAAAAAACAGCGACCAGTCTCCGTCATATCCGGACATCATCCCTGTTAAATCATTTTTCAGCTGTTCGTAATCCGGCATTGTTATACTCATTCTCGTTTCAGGCTTCAGTATCATAGTCACCAACTTTGCCAGCTCTCCTCGTGTAATGACTTGATCCGGAGAAAAAGCATCGCCCGCATTCTTATCCACGGTTATCCCAAGATTATATAATTTCAGCGCCTCTTCTCCGTATGCGTATCCTTCCAAACTCTTTAATTCAGTGTATCCGGCTCCAGCTCCATCAGCGACCAGTCCTGCAAATATCGCCCCAGCCTCTTCACGTGTTATCGGCATACCCGCCTCCGTGCCAATATCTGGCCAGATACCATATTCAACGGCTTTATTTATGTATTCATCCTGCATCAAATAATAATCACTGTAGCTTCGCTCTATACCTGATCCATTCTCATACATAGCCACAGCCACATACGCCGCCTCAGAAGCGTTTACATCATCATTCACTCCAAACGCTCCGCCGCCGCTCGGCTTCATATAATCATTTTGATATACAGTCTCTATATACACTCTATTTTCATCTGTCACATCCGTTAAGACCGGCATGAAGACCTGATCACTCGTTTCGGTAACATCCGCCGAAAACCATATACAGGACACAACAAGCGCCGCTACAGTGAATACAGCGATCTTTATCACTGAATGAATACAGCTTCCGCTCCGCTTTGACACACGCCTCGTCTCTCTCATCTCAATCCTCCCTGACTGTCCTCACCAGCCGTTCCGGCGGCTCTGCTCAACCTCTCAGCCAATCCGGTAAAACGTTTATTATATGAGTTATTTGCCGTCATATTAAATACGGTCTTTTCACTGCCTACCAGTATTACCATATGTTTTGCCCTCGTTATTGCGGTATAAAAAAGGTTCCTGCTCATCAACATCGGAATATACGCGCATACGGGCATTATAACAAACGGAAATTCGCTTCCTTGACTCTTATGCACAGTTATCGCATATGCCAGATCAAGCTCGTCAAGATTCATAAACGGATATTCCACAATTTTGTCTTCATCGAACGTTATGACCATGTATTTGTCTTCTTCATGTATTGTGTTGATAGTTCCCATGTCTCCGTTATATATCCCTGTCCCGCTGTCACCATTCTCTGTGGTGTACGGCATATCATAATTGTTTTTCGTCTGCATTACCTTGTCGCCTTCTCTGAACAATGATTTGCCATAATTATATTCTTTTTTTCCTTTGCTTCCGGGATTTATGCTCTGCTGTAATAGCTTATTCATTTCAACGGTACCTGTTATACCCTTTTTCATCGGAGTCAGTATCTGTATATCCGCGGCCGGATCCACTCCGTAGGTGGCAGGCAGTCGCTTTTTATACAACTCGAGAATAGTATTTACAGAATCGGCAGGCGTGAAGCGTTTCATAAAGAAAAAGTCCTTTGTATGATCATTCAGCACAGGCATAACACCCTTATTTATACGATGAGCATTCATTATTATAAGGCTTTGTTCAGACTGACGGAATATCTGTGTAAGTCTTATCACAGGTATTATATCAGATTCTATAAGATCATGAAGAACATTTCCGGGGCCTACGGAAGGCAGCTGATCACTGTCACCCGAAAAAATGACCCGTCCTCCCGGTTTTACCGCTCTCAAAAATGACGCCATGAGCGCGGTATCGACCATACTCGCCTCATCAAGTATCACAACATCTGCTTTGAGAGGATGTTCGTCATTATGCGCGAATGTGCTGGATGCGCCGGATGACTGCGCTCCCAGCAGTCGGTGTATAGTTTTTGCCTCTCTGCCGGTTATCTGTGACATCCTCTTTGCAGCCCTACCGGTAGGCGCGGCAAGCGCCACATTGAGCTTTAACTTTTCAAGCAGTTCTATTATCGTATTAACTGTTGTTGTCTTTCCCGTGCCCGGTCCTCCGGTAAGTATCATACATCCTCCCGAAAGCGCCGTGACTACCGCGTCTCGCTGTTCCGCCGCAAGTGTTATATCATGTTCGGCTTCAAAGCTATCGATCTCCGCTTCAGCTCGTTCTTCTGTCATGCCGTATTTGCCGCCGGTATTGACCATCGAAACGATCCTGCCAGCTATATATTTTTCATCATGATAATATCCATATAAATAACAGACATCTGTATTATCGATCCTATCCATGAATACCATGCGTTCAGCCAGCAATTCAGATAATGCGTTCTCAACTTCAGCCTCCGCGACTTTTAACTCATAGACCGCATGTTCGATCAGCATTTGCTTCGGCAAATACGTATGACCGGATACATAAGCAGCCTCCTTTATAAAATAAAGTATCCCGCTTCGTATTCTCATAGGGCTGTTCTTTGGCAGTCCAAGATTGTACGCGATCATATCCGCAGTTTTAAATGAGATCCCTTCAATAGAATCAGCAAGGGAATACGGATTCTGCTTTATCCTGTTTACCGCGTCAGCTCCAAATATCTTATTGATCTTAACCGCTACATTAGGTGATATATTATACTGCTGCAAGAACATGATTATATTCTGCACGGCTCTCTGTTCGCAAAATGACTTGCATATCATATTTGCCCTGTCGGCGCTTATGCCCTTGATCTTTGCAAGTTTTTCCGGTTCCGTCATCATTACATCAAAAACATCTTTGCCAAACTCCGCAAACAGTTTTTTCGCGGTTGCCTCGCGCACACCTTTTATAACTCCGGACGAAAGATATTTCAATATAGACTCCTCATCTGAAGGCATTACGGTACGGTACAGCTCTACCTTGAATTGTTCGCCGTATTCGGGGTGTGTTACCCAGTTTCCGGTAAGTTCCGCTTTCTCTCCCTCTGACACAGCCGGCATATAGCCTACAGCATAAAATTGTCCTTCTTCTTTTGAATCCACCTCGCATATTACGTACCCATTATCATCATTGCTGAATATTATATTTTCAATAACGCCTGTTATTGTGATCATGTCCATTTTATCACTTCTGTCTTTCCGTTCTCTACACCGGCGATTTCCACTCCGGCAGCTTGTAAACATTCAATATATTCCACAGCTTCTCTTGTTATCGGCGCTCCGGGAATAATTATCCCACAACCCGGAGGATATGCGGCCACCACAGACGCGGCGATCCTCCCCTCCGCTTTATCAAGATCTACCATCTCGCTTTCAGCAAACCACGCCCTGCCCGGATCAGCAACGATCTCAGGCGATCCATATGACGGTATATCTATTTTACTGTTTCTTACCGAAGCGGCCCTCGTTATGTCACATAAGGCTCTGAATAATTCCATAAAATCCTTATGTGTGTTCCAAGGCGTTACTATCAACACTATATTCACAAGATCTGACATCTCTATATCTATACCATATCTCTCCGAAAGCTGTGTCAGCACCTCATGTCCCGAGATATCATAATAAGAAAAGCAAAGCACAATCCTTG
Source organism: uncultured Clostridia bacterium (assembly GCA_904395315.1). GTDB lineage: Bacteria > Bacillota > Clostridia > UBA1381 > UBA1381 > Ornithomonoglobus. Next base: position 5,672 of record CAJFNT010000164.1, on the reverse strand, counting down.
TCGGATCACTATTTTCAAGAACGCGGATATTAGTCATATTTGCTATTGCCTCTTTAAATCCATCACACTCCTCAAGTATTGGTTCGTAATCAGCCTCTTCCAATACAGCCCTCGCCGCGTCAGCTGATGCCGCTATCGGATATGACGGACTCGATGAGCCAAATGCTGTTATCGCTCTTTTTACTCTATCTATGTTCACATCGGCTCCGCATACATGCAGATACGCGGCTCCGGTGAGCGCATTCAGCGTCTTATGCGCGCTCTGGCATACCATATCAGCGCCCAGGCGCACAGCCGATGCCGGGAACCTGTCCGAGGCAATAAAATGCGCGCCGTGCGCCTCATCTACAAGCAGCTTTACTCCCCTCGCCTCGCACTTATCAGCCAATGCTCTTATGTCAGCAGTTATTCCATAATAATTAGGATACGTTATAAGAAGCGCGGAAACACCTGAGGGTATTTCAAAATCATCCGGGAGATGCGGAACAAGAAAATCCTTATCCAACTCGATAGGCATCAAACGCAATCCGAATCCACACACAGCGCATGTGTTTATCACACTCATATGACAATCCGAAAAAGCCGCCAGCACCTCTCCGGGCTTTAAAGTTGATGCGATCATCGTCTGGACACCTTCAGTCGATCCCCCCGTCAGTATAAAACTCTTTCTTGTTCCATACAAGCCGGAAAGAAGCTTATTTGCACGACTTACATATTCATCCTCATGTCTCAGATCCACCGTGGACGGCAGCTCGGTAACATCGCATTTTTGCAGGTCCGGCGCCAATCCTCGAAGATTTTTATGTCCGGGCATTGCAAATGATATCCTGTTTTTTTTATGATATTCAGCCAGTCTGGTATATATAGGCGTTTCCGTTTTTTTCACCCCATTTACATAATATCTGTTCTCTTTCTTAAATCATTCTTCCATTATATATTATACAAAAAAACGAGCAAATTGTAAAGAGATGTTGCAGTTTTTCTTGAAATGTGATAAAATACAGATAGACGTTATTATATCAGAAAGGATGAATATGTATGAACGTATATGACGCAGCAAAAACAAGACGTACGATACGCAAATTCAGGCAAACGCCTGTCAACAACGAGGATATTATGAAAATAATCGACTGTGCCCGTCTGGCTCCATACGGCGCTAATATGCAGCCTCTGAAATTCGCGGTCGTTTCAGATGAGCAAAAGCGCAGAGAGCTCTACCCTCTGATAAAATACGCCGGGTATTTGTCAGATTGGAATCCTGTTTTCGAAGAATGTCCGCCGGTATTTATAGTCGTATTGAGCGACACCTCTATAAAGCCATCAGCGAATACTGAATGTGACTGCGGAGCGGCAGTTATGAGTATGTGCCTTGAGGCCGAGGAGCTTGGGCTCGGAAGTTGCTGGCTCGGCGCAATCGATCGTCCGAAGATCAAAGAAAAACTCGGTATTGATGAAAAATATGATGTCAAATATCTTTTGGGACTTGGTATTCCCGCTCAAACGAGTGATGCGTTTGACATCGAAGATGATAACATCAAATACTATTTTGATGAAGACGGTAATGTACACGTTCCCAAAAGAACTATGGATGAAATTATCGTTAAGCTTTAAATATATCATGGCTGCCGAAACAGGAATCGAGATCGGCAGCCTTATTTTTCACAAAAAAAGAGACCGAATCAACGGTCTCAAATATTCTTATTCCGCTACGAACGGCAGCAAAGCTATAATTCTTGCACGTTTGATAGCTGTTGTAAGCTGTCTCTGATGCTTTGCACAGTTGCCGCTGATTCTTCTCGGAACTATCTTTCCGCGCTCCGAAATATAACGGCGCAGCTTTGCTGTATCCTTGTAGTCAATGTGCTCTACCTTGTCTACGCAGAACATGCAGACCTTACGCTTCGGCCTTCTTGCTCTCTGCGGTCTGTCATTTCTTTCAGCCATGGAATTCTCCTCCTTCAATTTTTGTCATCATATGATCCGTTTTTGTAATCAGAACGGCAAATCGTCCTCGCTGCCCAAATCATCTCCGAAATTCAAGTCTACAAAACCTGAATCATCTGCAGGCTGCTGAGGCTGCGGCATAGGATTCGGTGCCGGCGCGCTCTGATAACCGCCAAAATTGGACTGATATGCACCCTGAGTGTTGCTTCCGCTCTCACTTTTGGAACCTATAAACTCAACATTATCTACAAGCACTTCTGTAGCATACTGACGCTTTCCGTCCTGACCGTCCCATGAACGAGTCTGTATCTGACCTTCAAGACCTATAAGCTTGCCCTTGTTAAAGTATCTGCAGATAAACTCAGCCTGCTGACGCCATGCAACACAAGTGATAAAGTCAGCCTGCTGACCTCCGTCTCTGCGGTATCTTCTGTCCACAGCAACAGTAAATCTGGTCATTTCAGTTCCCTGAGGAGTCTGTCGCAGCTCCGGATCCGCTGTTAAACGTCCAACTAAAATTACTTTATTCATAAAATTTCACCGGCTTTCGGATCAAACCTCATCCTTGCGGATGATTATCGTTCTGAGAATATTCTCGTCTATTCTGTATCTTCTGTCAAGCTCCTTCGGGAATTCAACATCAGCTTTGAAATTTACGAGAACATAGTAACCCTCTGTCTTAAAGTTGATAGGATATGCAAGCTTTCTCTTTCCCCATTCCTCAACTTCGCCGATCTCACCGTTTTCTGTGATCAGGTTTACAAACTTGTCCTTCTCAGCAGTTACAGCATCAGGTTCCAATGTTGAATCGATGATAAAAATTGTTTCATAGCTGTTGATTTTCTTTTCAGCCATTTCATTACACCTCCTTATGGACATTTGTCCCGCAATTCCCTTGCGGGCAAGGATGTCTTTAACAGACTTATATATTTTATCACGCAAATCCGCCTTTGTCAAGTATTATTTTTGATATATTTCAATTAATTTGTACCGCAGCGTCATGAGCAAATTCGACAAATCGTATTGATATATATTATAATATATAAAATAGTATTGTAAACGATGCGGGATTATTGTATAATCAAAAATGGTCTTTGCAAGGAAGCGCGGTTTTATTAAAAGATTACCGTAAAAGCTTGCATCAATTTTTTCTGAAAGGAATTTCTATAATAATGGAACAAACAAAAAATCCGCTCGGATACGAGAAACTTGGAGTGCTTCTAAGAAAATTTGCTGTACCGAGCATAATAGCGATGCTTGTAAGCTCTCTATACAACATAGTAGACCAAATATTCATCGGTCAGGGCGTTGGGTATCTTGGCAATGCGGCAACTAATGTATCATATCCGCTCGTAACGATATGTCTTGCGATCGCTTTGCTGATAGGGATAGGAACTTCCTCAAGATTTTCCCTCTATCTCGGAGCCGGCAGACCGGATAAAGCAGCTAAAGTAGCCGGCAATTCAATATGTCTAATGGTACTATGCGGCGTGATCTATATGGCTCTTATTCTAATATTTCTCAGACCTTTGCTAAGAGCTTTCGGTGCCACAGATGATGTAATGCCATATGCTGAAAGCTATACCGCAATAACCGCTATCGGGATACCGTTTCTTATAATGACAAACGTTATGAGCAATATGATCCGCGCGGATGGGAGCCCTAACTATTCAATGATCTGTATGCTCATAGGCGCAGTTATAAACACGATACTTGATCCGATATTCATATTCTGCTTCGGTATGGGCGTAGCAGGAGCCGCATGGGCAACAATAATAGGCCAATTCGTATCTTGCATCATTGCGGTAAGATATGCTTTTCATTTCAAACACATCAAATTGCAGCGCGGTGATATCAAACTAAGTCTGCATGAAAGCGCAAGAACCGCCACCCTGGGTATGAGCAGTTCACTAAACCAAGTTGCCATAACGCTTGTTCAAATAGTTCTAAACAATTCTCTTACATACTATGGCGCTCTTTCATCTTACGGTACGGACATACCGCTTGCGGCATGCGGTATAGTAATGAAGACCAACGCGATACTTTTGGCAATAGTCATAGGTATATCTCAGGGGACTCAGCCTATCGTTGGATTCAATTACGGCGCGAAACAATATGACAGAGTAAGAAAAATATATCGTCTCGCGATCATCTGCAATCTTGCGATCTCATTTGTAGGCTGGTGTATGTTCCAATTTTGTCCGCGTCAGATACTTTCGATATTTGGGACAGGCGATGCTCAATATTTCGAATTCTCGATAAGATTTATGAGGATATTCCTGTTTATGGCACTATTAAATGGCGTTCAGCTCATATCGTCAAATTTCTTCTCGGCGATAGGCAAGCCTTTAAAGGGACTGCTGCTGTCGATGACGCGTCAGGTATTTTTCCTTATACCGCTCATACTCTTGCTGCCCTTGGTGATGGGAGGGATAGACGGCGTTCTCTATTCAGGTCCCACCGCGGACTTTATAGCATTTGTCGTTACCGCAATATTCATAATACATGAGATGCGGATAATGAAACGCCTTGAAGCACAGCAGACACTCTCTAAATAATGCAAAAATACGGCACAGAAAAGCTCTATGCTTTACCGTGCCGTATTTGTTGTTTTATCCCATCAATAGTTCTCTGCTCTTACCTCAAAGAAGCTCTGCGGATGCGCGCATACCGGGCATACCTGAGGCGCTTTCTTGCCTATTACAAGATGTCCACAGTTTCTGCACTCCCACATCGTCTCTTCCGCCTTCTCGAATACCTGCTGCATCTCAACGTTATTGAGCAGCTTTAGATATCTCTCCTCATGCGTTTTCTCTATTGCCGCAACCATCCGGAATTTTGCAGCAAGAGCCGTAAAGCCTTCTTCCTCCGCCGTATCGGCAAACCCCGCATACATATCCGTCCACTCATAATTCTCACCTTCGGCTGCAGCTTTAAGATTCTCTGCGGTATCGCCAAGGAGTCCGAGTTCCTTGAACCACAGTTTAGCATGCTCCTTTTCATTGTTAGCCGTGTCCAGAAATAGCGCCGCTATCTGTTCATAGCCCGCCTTCTTGGCAACACTCGCAAAATAGGTGTACTTATTCCGAGCCTCACTCTCACCTGCGAACGCAGCCATAAGATTCTGTTCTGTTTTCGTTCCCGCATACTTATTCGCCATTGTTTTTTCCTCCTTTACAAAAACAAAATTTTTTGACGATCGCTTGATGTCTATATCCATACTAACATAATTATTTGCATTTGTCAATAGAATATTCAGTAATCATTATTATTTTTATAAATTTATTAAAAAAAGATGCATTCCATTATATACAAAGAATGCATCTTGATCACATATCTATTTTACAGATCAGTCTACCAGCTCAAGGATAGCCATCTGAGCTCCGTCGCCGCGGCGCTCACCCAGCTTATATATTCTTGTATATCCACCATTTCTGTCGGCATACTTAGGAGCGATCTCACTGAACAATTTTGTTACAACATCCTCCTTTGTAATAAATGCCAACGCCTGACGGCGAGCAGCGAGAGTACCCTTTTTACCAAGAGTAATCATCTTTTCTGCCATACTTCTTGTTTCCTTAGCTCTGGTAACAGTTGTTGTCATCTTTCCGTTTTCAAGAAAGCTTGTTACCTGGTTGCGAAGCAATGCTCTTCTCTGATCTGTGGGCATACCCAATTTTCTCGTTCCCGGCATAACCGTTCCTCCTTAATCTTCTTCTTTCTTAAGG
>CAJFNT010000163.1 GCA_904395315.1 uncultured Clostridia bacterium | reverse complement strand
GTTATTGCCTCCTCATATGCTATATTATATCACATATGCTGATTTTGCGAAAGCTTTAACCTGTACGTTTTTTATTCTACCACTAAACTTCGGCTCGGAATGAACCTTTCACAGCGAAAACCTGCTGTAAAACTGCAGCTTCTTGGATATGACGTTGATAATTTTTTTATCAGGCGCGTAGAAAACGGAGAACGTTTTATAACAGATATAGAACTTCAAATGTTCAGTATCGTTTTCAATGTCTCTGTCAATGACTTATTTCCTTCTTCAAACAAAAATGCTGATATTCACTGATCTTGCAGTTATAAAAAAACCGGGCAGAACTTATCTGCCCGGCTACCTGAGGCGCTGTTATCAAACCTCGCTGCCCTCATATGCTTTTTCCATTATTTCTTTTATCTCGCTGACAAGCGGAAGTCTCGGATTTGCTGTTGTACACTGATCTTCAAACGCTTTGTTTGCAATATCATCCAGCTTATCCATATATTCTTTCCTGTCAATACCACATTCCGCAAAAGATCTCGGCATATTGCATTCATCCTTGAGTTTTTCTACCGCTTTTATGAGATTGTTTACGCCCTCTTCAACCGTCTTTCCACCGAATCCGCATGCATGAGCTATTTCAGCATACTTCCTATCAGCAATGAAGCTCTTGTATTTCGGCCATGAAACGAACTTTGTCGGCATCTGACTGTTATACTTTATCACATACGGAAGAAGAACCGCATTCGCGCGTCCGTGCGGCACATGATATTCGCCGCCTATCTTGTGAGCTATCGAATGGTTTACACCCAGGAATGCATTTGTAAACGCCATTCCTGCTATGCAGCTCGCATTATGCATCTTTTCTCTCGCCTCTCTGTCATTCGCTCCGTTGTTATATGCTCTCGGCAGATATTCAAACACAAGCTGACATGCTTTTATAGCAAGCGCATCCGTATAATCCGATGCCATGACAGATACATAAGCCTCTATAGCATGAGTGAGGACATCCAAACCGGTATCCGCAGTCGGCACTTTCGGCAGTGACAATACAAACTGTGGATCAATGATTGCAACATCCGGAGTAAGCTCATAGTCTGCAAGCGGATATTTCATATTATTCTTTTTATCGGATATTACCGCAAATGACGTGACTTCCGAACCCGTTCCGGATGTCGTGGGAATGGCTACCAGCTTAGCTTTCACTCCCATCTTCGGGAACTTGAACGCGCGTTTTCTTATGTCAAGGAATCTCAGGCGCAGTCCTTCAAAATCAGCATCGGGATGTTCATAATATACCCACATTCCCTTTGCGGCGTCCATAGCGCTTCCGCCTCCCAAGGCTATTATAACATCAGGCTTAAATTTTTCCATCATAGCAGCGCCTTTTTCCACCGTTTCAAAAGAAGGATCCGGTTCAACATCAGAGAATATCTCACAATGAACATGATCAGCTCTCTTTCTGAGATAATACAGTATCTTGTCAACATACCCGAGTGAAACCATTCCCGGATCTGTTACAATAAACGCTCTTGATATATCGGGCATTTTCTCGAGATACTGTATCGAATCATACTCAAAATAGATCTTATCCGGCACCTTGAACCACTGCATATTAATTCTCCTCTTGGCAACTCGTTTTTGATTTATAAGGTTCACTGTCGATACGTTTCCGCTGACGCTGTTGCCACCGTAGCTTCCGCATCCGAGCGTGAGCGAAGGCATATTCGTGTTATACAGATCTCCTATAGCTCCATGCGATGACGGTGAATTTACAATAAGACGGCTTGCCTTCATTACAGACGCAAACTTCTCTATAACATATTTATCCTTGGCATGGATAACAGCACTATGTCCCATACCGTTAAAAAGGACCATCTGCTCTGCAAGATCAATACCTTGATCGGTGTTCTCCGCTATCATATATCCAAGAACAGGACTGAGCTTTTCACGTGAAAGAGGATGATCCGGTCCTACACCGCCTATGCGGCAAACAAGGATCTTTGTATCCTTCGGTACATTCTTAAGTCCTGCCTGCTCTGCTATCCACGCAGCCGGTTTTCCTACTATATCAGGATTGACCGCTCCTTTTTCACTATTGATACAGAAATCAGATAGTATCTTTACTTCATCCTCTGTCGCAAAGTAACAGCCGCCTTTTTTCATAAGCTTCTCAAAATCATCCGCGATCTCTTTGTCTACAATAGCAGCCTGCTCCGATGCACAGATCATTCCGTTGTCAAATGATTTCGAAAGTATAAGATCGTTTACTGACTCCAAAAGATCACATGACTTGTGGATATAACACGGAACGTTTCCGGGACCAACACCAAGCGCAGGTTTTCCGGTCGAATACGCAGCCTTCACCATACCGCTTCCTCCTGTCGCAAGAACCGTTGCAACTCCCGGATGGTTCATAAGCGCATTTGTCGCCTCTATTGAAGGATGCTCGATCCACTGTATACAGTTTTCCGGAGCACCGGCTTTTACTGCCGCATCATAGACAGTTTTCGCTGCAGCGACCGAACATCTCTGCGCAGCCGGATGGAAACCAAATATTATAGGGTTCCTCGACTTTATGGATATAAGCGACTTGAACAAAGTAGTTGACGTTGGGTTTGTTACAGGAGTAACACCGCATATTATGCCAACCGGCTCTGCAATGATCTCATAATCCTCAAGATCATTTTCAGCTATCACACCGACCGTCTTCTCATTCTTTATTGAATGATATATATACTCGGTCGCAAACATATTTTTCGTTATCTTATCTTCATAAACACCTCTGCCTGTTTCTTCTACAGCAAGTTTTGCCAGCTCCATATGCTTATCAAGACCTGCAAGCGTCATAGCCTTCACGATCTTATCGATCTGTTCCTGATCCATCGACATAAATTCATGAAGCGCCTTCTGCGCTTTTTTTACATATCCATCGATCATTTCGTTTACGTTGATCTCAGGTTTTACAGATTCATTCTTTTTTGCCATAATAAAATCCTCCTAAACAGCGTAAATAATTGATTTATTTAAACAGCGGATATATTAAAGATCTTCCGCCGATAATCTTTGCCGCGTTATAGTTTATGCTTTATTTTAAATATCTATCCTCATTCTCAGCTCTTATCCTCACTTCCTCAATCATTATAATACATCGTTATTAATTTGTCAATATATTTTTCTCAAATTCAACATTTTTAACATTTTAATCTATTTTATCTGTTTTGCTCGTTATATTTTTGTCAATATGCACTAATATACTCATCCATTTTTCAATCCATAAAAAAGAGCGTCAAAGCATCTCTGCCCGCGCTCAATTTCTTATTCAACAGTTTTACGTCTTGTCATCAAAAGATTCACCGCCTCATGCGGATCCATTCCCTCAAACAGTATTTTATAAGCATGCTCGATTATAGGAGTCTCTACATTATATTTCTTGCTCAGACCATATGCCGCGCCTGCCGTATTCACACCCTCAACGACCATATGTACCTTGTCAAGAGTATCCTCAAGACTCATGCCGCTTCCTATAAGCCTTCCCGCAGTATAATTTCTCGACAATTTGCTGGTTCCTGTCACAATAAGATCTCCCAACCCCGAAAGACCCGAGAAAGTTGCCGCTTTAGCGCCCATAGCTGTTCCAAGGCGAGTTATCTCTGCCAATCCACGCGTTATAAGCGCTGCCTTTGTATTATCCCCATATCCCAATCCATCCGAAATACCCGCGCAAAGGGCTATGACATTTTTAAGCGCTCCGCCAAGCTCGACCCCGATTATATCATCAGACGTGTATACCCTAAATGTCGGACACATAAATACATCCTGCAAAAACTCAGCTGTCGCCTCATTCTCCGAAGCCACCACTACCGTGGTAGGTATGCCACGGCTCACTTCCTCAGCATGAGACGGACCACTGAGTACCGATATGTCGGCCTCGGGTATCTCTGAATGATATACCTCCGAAAGCCTGAGCTGCCCCTCCAAGCCTTTTGATATATTTACTATTTTTTGACCTGGTTTTATATAAGGAGCCATCTGCTTTGCTGTCGTACGCGTAGCCGGAGACGGCGCCGCGGTTATCACAACATCCGCGCCGTCAAGACATTTTTCCATATCATGACTGCATACTATTCGTTCATCAAGCTTAACACCGGGCAGAAACTCCTTATTTTCACGGTCATTGTTGAGCCTGTCCGTTTCCTCCTGTATCCAAGACCAAAGATATATATCGTTTTTCTTTCCGGCAAGAAGTATCGATATAGCTGTACCCCAGCCTCCTGATCCTATAACGGCTATTTTCATCACTTTCACTCCCTTATGTCCTAATACATGTCTTTATTGTTCTTGGCTCACTTTTTTTTCGCTCCAAGTTTATTTTCCTCACCCTTAGCAAGTCTTACTATATTCCCTCGGTGCTTCCATACAAGAAGCGCTGCAACTGCTATTACACATACGATCCCCACAGCGTTTCCTCGAAGGCTGACCGTCTCAAGAACAGCAAACAAAACAGCCGCTGTCACAGATCCCAGCGATACATATCTCGTCACAGCCATTATAACAAGAGCTACAATAAGCACGATGAGCGCCGTTTGCCAATTCCACATAAAAAGCACTCCAAGCCCGGTCGCGACTGCCTTGCCGCCTCTGAACCCAAAAAACACAGGATAACAATGTCCCATGCATACAGCCAGCCCGGCAAGATATATACACCATTCAAACGCTCCCAACGCTATCGCAGCGCGCGCAAGAAGCACAGCGACGATGCCTTTGCATATGTCTATGAGGAGTGTTATAACCGCGTATTTTTTCCCCATAGTCCTCAACATGTTTGTAGCACCGGCGTTGCCCGAGCCGCTTTCCCTTATATCCTTACCGCTCACCGCGCGTGATATCAGGATAGATGAGTTTATACTTCCTATAAGATATGCCAAGACAACGCTAAGCACAGTAATTACAACAGACAATGCCATCAAAATTCACCCATTCTTTCCGGATCACTGATCCTTTTTTCTTCGTTCTCGTATGATAAATCGTATCGGCGTACCTTCAAATCCAAAATTTTCACGTATCTGATTCTCAATGAATCTTCTATATGAAAAATGGAACAGATTTTTATCATTTACAAACAAAACGAATGTAGGAGGCGCCACAGACGCTTGTGTGCCATAGTATATACGAAGTCTTTTTCCCTTATCCGACGGCGGCTGCTGTTTGTTTACAGCCTCGTTTATCACATCATTCAGCATTCCTGTTGTTATCCTTCGTTTATGCTGCTCATTTACTTTTTTGATCTCCTCAAGCAATCTGTCGACTCTTTGTCCGGTTTTAGCGCTTATAAACATCATCGAGGCATATGACATGAATGCGAAAACCTCGCGGAGCCTGCGCTTGAATTCGTTCATAGTCTTATCGTTTTTCTCTACGATATCCCATTTATTTATAACGAATATACATGCTTTCCCCTGATTGTCAGCATATCCGGCAATTTTCGTATCCTGCTCCGCTATACCCTCTGTGCCATCTATCATTATGACACATACATCGCTTCGGTCTATAGCCGCAAGTGAACGGATAACACTGTACCGCTCGATCGATTCATCGACTTTTCCGCGCTTTCTCATACCTGCGGTATCTATGAACAAAAATTTATCACCGTTTTTTTCATAATGAGTATCTATAGCATCGCGAGTTGTTCCGGCAATATTTGAAACTATAACTCTCTCTTCACCCATTATCTTATTGATAAGAGACGATTTTCCGGCATTTGGTCTGCCTATCACCGCAACTTTGATCTCATCCTCGTCCTCCGAAAGATCCGCGTCCGGGGGGAATAGATCAGTTATTTCATCCAGTAGATCACCTATTCCAAGTCCGTTCACGGACGAGATCGCAACAGGATCACCCAACCCGAGATTATAGAACTCATAAAATTCTAACGGCGGCTCTCCGGGATTATCCACTTTATTGACGGCAAGGACTATCTTTTTCTTTGCCTTCATAAGCATCTGCGCGACCTCATGGTCATTCGCTGTAACTCCTTCCTTTACGTTTACCATCATAACGACCACATCAGCCATATCTATAGCAAGCTGAGCCTGCTCACGCATTTTTGACAGGATCTCATCCTTGGAATTCGGTTCTATACCTCCCGTATCCACCAAAGTAAAATTTTTATCGAGCCACGATGCATCCGAATATATCCTGTCACGTGTAACACCCGGAATATCCTCGACAATACTTATCCTCTCTCCGGAAATTTTATTGAATAATGTCGACTTTCCCACATTAGGTCTGCCGACAATAGCTACCAAAGGCTTCATCTATAAAAATAAGCTCCTTTCAAATAATAACAGTTATAAACTATACAGTTATATTTTATCACATCATCGTAAAATAATCAAGGAAAAAAAAAGAGGAAATTATACTATGATAATTTCCCCTTATCTTAACATTATTTTTTCTTGGCAGTCTTTTTATTTGCAGCTGCGTTCGCCTTTGATCTTGCTTCGGCTTCCTTCCATGCTGCCCAATATGTCGCAGCTATAAATATTGATGTATACGCGCCTACCACTATACCTATGATCAGCGGGAGCGCAAACTGCTTGATCGTGGAAACACCGAGAATGTAGATCATTACGATCGTTATAAGCGTTGTAACCGTTGAGCTTATGGTACGTCCCAATGTTTCCTGGATGCTTCTGTTTGCGAGAGCCGTAATAGATTCGGAACTCCTGCGACTCTTCATATTCTCGCGGACACGGTCAAAAATAACTATAGTGTTGTTTATGCAATATCCTATGACCGTGAGCATTGCCGCTATAAACGTAGTATTAAGGGCTATATTGGTTATAGTATACACACTCGCCATAACAAGAACATTAAGAGCAAGCGTGATAACTGCCATTATCGCACTGCGCCAGTCAAATCTGATTATTATGTACACGAGCATACACAATATAGCAAGAAGCGTATATGAAAGAGCTTTCTGCTGTACCTGCGCACCGAAACTCGGCGAAGATGACTGCACATTGAGAAGAGCTTCGTCATTCAGTGAGTATTTATCCTTAAGAGCGCTGAAAACCGCGTCCTTATTTTGCTCACCGCTGTCATCCTCTCCGGCAGCCGGGATCTTTATAACAGCTGTCTGTCCTGTCGCTCCAGATTTCTGCACAACAGCCTCAAGTCCGGTCGCTTCCGTAACTATATCGGAAATATCATCATTGTTAAAATCCTGGCCTATCTCGACCTGCATTCTTATACCGCCCAGGAACTCAACGTCAAAATTGAATCCGCCATGAACAAAGTACATTACGATACCTAAAACAACAACCAGTATCGGCAAAAGAAGGAATTGGAGCTTGTACTTTGAAAAATCAAATATTTTACGCATTTACCGTACCCTCCTCTGCTTTTTTGGAATTATAGAACAAATTCTTGTTCCTTACACCGATATTCACAAGAGTTCTCATAAGGAATTTTGTGATAACTATCGCTGTAAACATTGAAAGGATAACACCTATTCCAAGAGTTACGGCAAAGCCAGTTACTGTGCCTATGCCTGACATGTACAATACTACACACGATATGATCGTTGTTATGTTTGAATCTATGATTGCTGAGAATGCCTTTGAGAATCCAGCCTCAACAGATGCTCTTACTGTCTTTCCTAATTTAAGCTCCTCTTTCATTCGCTCAAATATGATACAATCGGCATCGACCGCCATACCTATAGAAAGTACGATACCTGCAATACCCGAAAGACTCAGGTTGACTCTGAACACACCCATTACAAGGCATATGAGCCCTACATATATAAGAAGCGAAAGATCTGCTATAAGTCCCGGGAGCCTGTACCTTATCACCATGAACAGCATAACAAGTATTATACCTATACCAGCAGCCCACAGACTCGTAGGCAGCGCGTCTCTACCGAGCTCCGCTCCGACGGTTTCCTGTGATATCTTCTCCATTTCAAACGGAAGATTACCTGAATTGATCTGGTTGGCAAGCATTGCGGATGATTCCGCGTCAAAATTACCCGTAATAACACATGATGTTGAATCGATCTTCTCAGATACTCTCGGATTTGATACTATCTCGTCGTCCATAACAATATTGATCACATTGTTCGGCGACGACTGCGCCGCTGCATTTTCTGTAGCATCCGCAAACTTCTGAGCACCCTCAGAAGTGAACTCTACCTGAACATAATACTGCGGATTTGCGTTCTGACTCGGCTGACCGTATATACTCTGAGCCGACGATATATCGCTTCCCTCAAGAACTACATTTCCCTGATAATCTTGGAAAGTAAGCTTTGCAACTTCTGAAAGCAATTCAACAGCCGCATCGGTCTGCTCTGTCGCGGAAAGCTCGGAGCCATCACCCGTATCTGTGCCTGATGGTATCTCAATGGTTATCTGTCCGCCCTCGCCAACAGAAATACGAGCTTCCGTGTAACCCGCACCGGTAAGACGTGTTTCATAAATTGATCTTACAGAATCCATTTCCTCTTCAGTTGGATTCTCCGCATCAGCCTGGAATGTTATTACCGAACCTCCGGCCAGGTCTATACCCTGTCTGATGCCTGTCTCACCATCAAGCATACCGCCGTATTTTGAACCGAGTGCGCCTGGTAATCCAAAGATAGCTATCACGTTCAATACAACAGCAGCAACGACAACAAGACAAAAAATGACTATGCTTTTTTTTCTCATTTACGTTTTACATTCCTTTCTTTTCGGGATCACTTCCAAACGTCCCAGCGTGTAACCGCCAAGCTATCCAAAAGTTTCCGGCAACAGCATAACATTGCCCTCCCTTTTATGACACATTTCAAAATCTGCTTCTCATCGCATCCTTTATAAAAAACCTATTTTGAATTGCATCGCTTGCATATAAGCTATTATACAACTTAAACAGTCTCAAGTCAAGCCCTTTTTCCCTCATCTTCTGAATGAACTGAGGTTTTTTTACAAATAATATAATATATACAACAATCTATTTATTTATGTCCCTCATTATCACATTATATGCCGTTCTATAACTGATACCCTTTTTCTCTGCTGCCGCTATAACATCCTCCCGCAACGGCAAAACGTTTGACACACCAAAACCTTCGATCTCTTTAACTCTTATATTTCCTACAGATGTCAAAACATCGATCATCTTCGTGCTCAGTTCATAAACCGAAGCTCCTCTCCGGCGCACTTTTAGCGCAGAAGTATTCTGCAATATACATTTTGCCGTAACATCCGCGTCACTTTCACCGCATATAACCCGCAAAAGAATGCCTCTGCCATTTACGGCAGAAGTTATAGGTATAGTATATACATCCTCCGCTCCGGATTTTATAAGCTTATCCGCCGCAAATTCTATAGACGCCGCAGTGTCCGAATATAACTCGGTCTCAAGCTCCGTTGCGGCAGCATTCGCCGAAGTAATGACCTCGTCTCCTAAATATGCTCTGACACAATTCACACCTGCGCGATAATCACGCAGCCCAAATCCCGCTCCGGCATGTTCAACTTGTATTTCCGGCATTTCGCCAACCTCTTCAACAATACTTTTTATAAGCGCCGCTCCGTCCGCCGTGCACATCTCAAATTTTTCCGTGCCCGGCACATTCGGAACTCCATCCAGCAAAGCCGAGACAATAGGTATCGGAATAGCGGTCTCTCCTCTCGAAGTCTGTGCTTTTCCGGTCCCTACCGCCACAGGTGACGATATTATTTTATCGCAGCCGAGTTCCTCCAAAGCCGCAAACACTCCCACAACAGAACCTATAACATCTCTTGAACCTGTTCTGTACAAAATAACTTCATTTACATCCTTCTTATGCACGAATGCCGATGCCTGAGCTATAAGTTCATATACTGCGGATGCCTTTCTTCTCACATTTCCGCTGACTCTTAGCTCATTTATCACTTCTTTAACATCCGTAAGTGTGCGAAGCGTAGGTCTATGATGTGATCTATGCGGTTCATAATCGTCATCTTCCTCATCCGCGTAATCTCCATGACCGATACGTTTGAATTCGAGTATCCTGCCGCTTATCCCCTTATCCGCAGTATCCGAGCTTTCAAGTCTTATACCATACAAACCTATTTCATTAAATTTGCTTATAAATCTTTCGGGATGCTCGAGACATCCTATAAGAGCTCCCAAAAGTTTCATACCTGACATACCCATTGACGCATCAATATACAGCAAACTCATATGATTCCATCCTCCGTTTCATTAATTACACTCTTCTGTATGTTTTATACTTTATCCTGTCTTGAAAATTCAGTCAAACATGTTCCTAAATGATATAGCATCCTCACCTGCGCGTTTAAAATGCAGCTCGCTTGCCCCTTCCGCGGGATACCCTGTAGGGAGGAACCCTTCTATGACATAATTATCAGGAACATTGAACAACTCTCTTGCCTTCTGTTCATCAAACGAACATACCCAAGTCGTTCCAAGCCCCATATCAGTTGCCGCAAGCATCATATACGTTTTAGCAATCGCCGTATCTATTATACCGTGATCTACATTATCACGCCGTCTGTGCCAAGACTTTTCCCTGTCATAGCATATCAAAAAATTGAGCGGTGCGCCGAATCCAAACCGTGTGCATTCATCGACTTTTTTTAATTGTTCCTCATCTGTTAATACAAGTATCCTCTGAGGCTGAAGATCGCATGCTGACGGTGCGAGATCAGCCGCTTTGAGCATCTTTTCTATTTTTTCCTCCTCAACTGCCCTGTCTTCAAATTTTCTGCATGAGTATCTGTTTTTTATAAGCTCTGAATAATCCATTTCTCTCTCTCCTTGTTTATTATATATTCTTAAAAACCTCTTCCACTCTGCCGCGTATTACCAAATCAGCACGCGAATCAAACTCTGTCGGAGTCTCATTTACTATTACCAGACTATTTCCCATATAGCTGTCGACTATATCACTTGCCGGAAATACCGAAAGTGATGTTCCGCCTATGATAAGCATTTTCGCCGCCATCGAATATGCGTTAGCCATACGAAGCATATATTCATTTAAAGATTCCCCGTAAAGCACGATATCCGGTTTGATCATCCCGCCGCATGAACACCTCGGTATACCCTTTGATGCCTTTATATACTCGGCTCCGTAAGCTTTTCCGCATTCCATACAATAGTTATAATGTATATTCCCGTGAATTTCATATACAATATTACTGCCAGCTTTGCGGTGAAGCCCGTCCACGTTCTGCGTAATGACCGCTTTAAGCTTTCCCGCTTTTTCAAGCCGTGCCAGAGCATAATGCGCCTCATTAGGCTTCGCCTCCAAAAACAGCAGATGCTCTCTATAAAATTCATAGAACTCCTCTGTCCTGTTCACAAAAAAATCATGAGAGAGCACCTCTTCAGCCTTTTTATCGCCTATTCCGTTGCATCCGCGAAAATCAGGTATACCGCTTGCTGTAGAAACTCCGGCACCGCCGAAAAACACTATATGATCAGATCTTTCTATCATCTCTTCAAATGTCATATCTCAAACCGACCTCATTCAAGTATCTTGTAGCCTTCTCTGTCCCAGCTTCCGAAGGTCTGCATTTCTCTGTACACCCCCGCTGCCATATCTATGAGCGGCATAAGCGCCACCGCGCCACTACCCTCTCCAAGGAACATTCCGCAGTCTATGTATGAATTCAGCCCCAGTTCACTGAATGCCATATCGAATGCAGGCTCTTTCGATCGGTGCGACGGTATCATATATCCGATCACATCACTGCGCATCCTATAAGCACACAAAGCCGCCGCCGCGGATATAACACCATCTATTATCACCGGCACCCGAAAACCTGCGCCTCCGATAAAAACTCCGCACAAACCGGCTATATCCAGTCCTCCAACCTTGGAAAGCACATCTACCGGATCATCTGCATCGGGTCTGTTTACATAGATGGCCTTTTTCACCGCTGCAACTTTTCTTTTCATACCATCGCTTGAGATCCCTGCGCCGCGTCCCGTGACAAGCTCCGGATCCGCTCCGAGCAATACAGAAAGCACAGCCGCAGTCGTGGTAGTGTTTCCTATCCCCATCTCACCTGTGGCGATAAGATCATATCCGGCTTTCTTCAAATCAGAAACCTTATTTATTCCTATCTCTATCGCTCGTTCCGCGCTTTCGCGCGTCATAGCCGGTCCTTTTACCATATCCCATGTACCGTACATCACCTTTTCCGCCTTTTTGGTAACACCCTCCACATCTCTTTCAACTCCGATGTCCACCGGAAACAGATCACATCCTGCTCGTTCCGCCATTATGCAGACACTTGCGGCACGTTTGATAAAATTCTCGGTCACCATGGCTGTTATATCACGTCCGCACTGGGTGACCCCTTCATCGACCACTCCGTTATCCGCGCACATGATCACAAGCGCCTTTTTATCGCAAGGCGCTTTCACATCCCCGCTTATTGCCGCTATCTGTGTTATGAGTTCTTCAAGCCTGCCAAGACTAAAAAGCGGCTTTGCAACTGTAAGCCATTTTTTACGCGATTGTTCCGCAATACTTTCATCTATCGGTCTTATCTGATCCAGCGCTTCATTTAATCTCAACTCGATCACCTATATTTCAATATACTTTCTCATTTTTATGCCTTTATCAAACGGATGCTTTACTTTCTCCATTCTGGTGACATAATCCGCCGCATCGACAAACCCGGCTTCCGGATCTCTTCCCGTAAGAACGAGTTCCAGTCCTTTGGGCTTATCGGAAAAAAATCTGAGCAAGTCATCCGAGCCAACAAATCCGTATTTTAACGCGGGTATTATTTCATCAAATACAAGCATATCGAATCCAGCCGATGCCGCACATAACTCCTCAAATTTTTTCTTATAGTATTTAGACGCTTCATTTTTTTCATTCTCTGTCATGTTCCATACGAATTTTATGTCGTTTGGACCGTCAATGAGTTCTATTCCGGGAATTACTTTTAGCGCGGCTCTTTCTCCCGAATCATTTCCTTTTAAAAACTGAAAAAACAACACTCTCCCGCCGCCTCCGGCACACCTTACCGCCTGGCCGATGGCCGCTGTCGTTTTTCCTTTCCCGTCACCGCAATATATATGTATAAGACCTACACCGTCTTTCCTGCTCATACACCAAAGTACTCCTCTGCATCCTTTATAGTTTTATCTATATCCGCCTCAGTATGTGAATCCGATATAAACAGTGCCTCAAATTGGCTTGGTCCTATGTAATTGCCTCTGTCAAGCATATATCTGAAATATTCTGCAAACTTTTTCGTATCAGACGTCTTTGCCGAGTCATAATCTCTCACATTTTCATCTGTGAAATAAATACATGAAAGTGAGCCTATACCCGTAATATTCCAAGGCAATCCCGCTTCTTTTACAGCTTTGCGCAGCCCGTTTCTCAGCCGCTCCCCCAAGAGAGCGATATGTTTATAAATGCTCGGATCATTTTTCAATATCTTCAGCTGAGTTATCCCGGCTCTCATCGCTATTGGATTTCCGCTTAGTGTTCCGGCCTGATATACCTTTCCGAGGGGGGACACGATGCTCATTATATCACGTCTTCCGCCGTATGCTCCGACAGGCATTCCTCCGCCAATTATCTTTCCATAGGTGACAAGATCCGGTCTTACTCCGAAATACTCCGCGGCTCCACCGATCGCCAGTCTGAATCCCGTTATGACCTCATCAAATATCAACAAAGCACCGTACTCATCGCATAATTCTCTGAGCGCTTCCAAAAATCCCTTCTCAGAGAGCACAACTCCCATATTAGCCGCTACCGGCTCAACTATGACACACGCTATATCATCGTGATTTTCTTCAAACAATTTTTTTACTGATACAATATCATTGTACACCGCCGTAAGTGTGTCTTTTGCGCAGCCTTCCGGTACTCCCGATGAGTCCGGCACACCTGATGTCATCACACCCGATCCCGCCTTGACAAGCATTGCATCAGCATGGCCGTGATAACATCCCTCAAACTTTATCACCTTATCCCTGCCTGTAAAACCGCGCGCGGCGCGTATCGCGCTCATGACCGCTTCAGTTCCCGAATTGACCATCCTTATCATCTCTACGCATGGCACTATCTCGCATATAAGCTCTGCCATTTCGACCTCGAGTCCCGTTGCAGCGCCGAAGCTGAGACCGTTTTCCGCTTGTTTTATTACAGCTTCCTGTACACGGTCATCACAATGCCCCAATATCATAGGCCCCCAAGAGCCTATATAATCGATATATCTGTTATCATCCTCGTCATATATGTACTGGCCCTTTGCGCTTTTTATAAAGCGCGGCACTCCTCCAACGGCCCCAAATGCTCGCACCGGCGAATTCACGCCTCCGGGCATAACTTTTACAGCCCGTTCAAACAGAGCCTCAGATACAGCAGTTCTCATTATCCGATCAGTCCTTTCTGTATATATTGCGCGATCTCTTTAGCAAAATAGGTTATAAGTATATCTGCGCCCGCTCTGTACATGCACACCGCCGTCTCACAGATCATCTTTTCCTCGTCTATATATCCCAGCTTCGCCGCCGCCTTTATCATCGCGTATTCTCCGCTGACAGAATAAAGCGCCGTCGGCATTTGAAATTTCTCCTTTATTTTATACAACACATCGAGATATGCCATTCCCGGCTTTACCATTATTATGTCTGCGCCTTCGGCTATATCCAATCCTGCCTCCGCAACAGCCTCGTTTATATTATGGAAATCCATCTGATAGCTCTTTCTGTCCCCAAATGCCGGAGCAGACCCGGCCGCATCTCGAAACGGTCCATAAAAAGCCGATGCATATTTAGCGGAGTACGCCATAATAGGAGTATTCACGAATCCATTCTCATCAAGCGCCTCACGTATCGCCCCAACTCGTCCGTCCATCATATCCGACGGCGCGACCATATCCGCTCCGGCCTTCGCATGCGATACCGCAGTCTTCGCAATAAGTTCTACCGTTTTGTCGTTATCCACATAATCTCCGCAAAGAGCGCCGCAATGGCCATGCGATGTATACTCACATAGGCACACATCGGTTATATAATAAAGTTCGGGATATTTCGTTTTCGCATATCTCAGCGCCCGCTGTATTATTCCGTCACTGTCCCACGCTCCGCTACCGATCTCATCCTTATGAGCCGGTATCCCAAACAGCATAACGCTTTTTACGCCCGCATCGATCACCTCTTCAAGACATTCGCCCATACGGTCTATACTGTAACGATATTGTCCCGGCATAGTCTCGATCTCTTCCTTAATGTTATCACCCTCGATCACAAACATAGGATAAATAAGCGAATCCGCGCTGATACGCGTCTCACGCACCATAGAACGCAGCGTTTCTCCGTTTCTCAGCCGTCTCGGTCTGTACAGCATTATAGATCCCTCCAAATCATTCTTTTGATCATATTTATTATAGCACGTGCGGTTATCTTTGTAAAGATGTTTATATACATAACTAAATAAACGATATGATACATCCCGTACAAAAATGCGCCATATCGTTTTTCAGCTGATCATTTTTTACTTGTTATTCCCATTATCTCATATATCTTGTTCATATCAATATTGGCACGCACAATATCGGCAAGCTTGTTATACTGTTTATCCTTATACGCCTTCATATCAAAGGATTTTATATTTTTGTGTTCGATCCCTTTCTCTCGCATAAGTGAATCGATCACAGTCTCAGTTACGGCGGCACTGTCAAAAAGTCCATGCACATATGTACCATATATATTTCCGTTCACCGCTCCGTCCGAAGCCATTGAGCCGCATACATTCAGATCCGCAAAACTCTTGCCATGCACTTCCGTTTCTCCCATATGGATCTCATAACCTTCTATCGGCAGATCTTTCAAATCTTTGAACACGCCTCCGATATCGCCTATTTTACCATTTGCTCTGACTGTCTTTTTTGTGTCACCAAACACAGTCCTCGTATCCAATAAGCACATCCCTCTTATGCGTCCCCCATGTTCTGTGCAATTGGGATCATATATTTCCATACCAAGCATTTGATAACCGCCGCATATCCCTATCACAGCTGTTCCCCGCTCCGCGCGTTTTATAACAGCCGCCTCCAATCCATTTTGGCGAATATATAAAAGATCGCCTATCGTATTCTTTGTCCCAGGTATGATAATAAGATCAGGCTCACCCAACTCGCATTCATTTTTCACATATCTCAATGATACATCACCAATGCATTCAAAAGGCGTGAAATCCGTAAAATTTGAAATATGCGGCAACCGTATAACGGCAATATCCAAAACACCGTTCCCCGTCTTCACATTCAGCCGCTCAGCAAGCGAATCCTCCTCGTCTATATCAACATCGGCATACGGAACGACTCCCAGAACAGGTTTGTCAGTGAGACTTTCTATAATATCCAATCCGCTTTTCAATATTGATTTATCGCCTCTGAACTTATTTATTATAAGCCCCTTTATAAATTCTTTTTCATCGGTATCAAGCAGCTCCGTTGTCCCGTAAAGCTGTGCAAACACGCCTCCGCGGTCTATATCGCCTACGAGCAGTACAGGTGAGCTTGCTATTTTAGCCATACCCATATTGACAATGTCATTTGTCTTGAGATTTATCTCCGCAGGGCTTCCGGCTCCTTCTATCACAATTATATCATTTTCAGCCGCAAGTGATTCATATGCTTTTCTTATCACCGGAATATACTCTATCTTTCTTTTAAAATACTCCTTGGCCGGCATATTTCCTATCGGTACACCATTTATTATTACCTGTGATCCCACATCGCTTGTCGGCTTTAGCAATATTGGATTCATCCTGACATCCGGCTCACGCATCGCGGCCTCCGCCTGCATGACCTGCGCCCGTCCCATCTCAAATCCATCATATGTAACATACGAATTAAGCGCCATATTCTGCGATTTGAACGGTGCCGTTCTGTAACCGTCCTGAGTGAATATACGACAAAGCGCGCCGGCAGTAAGACTTTTCCCCGCGCCTGACATGGTACCTTGTATCATTATTGACTTAGCCATCAAATTCCTCCAGTGCTTTTATAAGCATCATGTTTTCGCTATGCAGTCTAACAGCAGCTCTGAAACAACCGTCATACAATCCAACGTAGTTGGAACACGAGCGTATCAATATCCCTTTCCGAAGCAATATTTGTTTCAGATACGGCTTGTGATAAAAAAAGATAAAGTTTGCTGACGGCTCTCTGTATTTTATGCCGAGTCTTGCAAACTCTCTTGTCATATACTCTCTTTCTTCTTTTATATACGCTCTTGTTTTCCGACAGTGTTCCGCAAGCATGCACGCCGCGATCCCCGCCGCCTCCGCCGGCGCCGATACCTCCCAAGCCTGTCTGGAAGAATATATCTTCTCCAAAACGACTCTATCAGAGCAGATCATATACCCGAGCCGAAGCCCAGGGATCGCATACATCTTTGTAAAGGACCTCAACACAGCGAGATTTTTATATTTTTCTGTCAGATCAGCCGCTGAATACTTTTCGGGCAGTTCAAGAAAATCGTTAAAACATTCATCCAACACAACAAAGGCTCCCGCCTCAGAGGCACGCTCGAGCAATGCCTCAAGCTCTTCTATCTCTTTTAGTGTCCCCGTAGGGTTGTTTGGATTGCATACAAATATCATATCAACATCATTTTCGATTTTAGGCAATATATTTTCCTTTTCATCATAATACGCAATCTCTGAACCAACACTTTTCACAGCTCTCTCATACTCCGAGAAAGAAGGCGCTGCGATCAATGTTTTCCGCGGTCTCAAAGCGTTGGAAAGTGTAAATATAAGAGACGCCGCGCCGTTCCCGCATATTATCCTATCCGGATCCGCTCCTGTCATATCCGATATCGCATTCCTGAGTTCTGTATTATACGGATCGGGATACTTACAGACATCAGACTCTCTGAATGCCCTGAGCACCTCGACCGGTGTTCCAAGCGGGTTAATATTGGCAGAGAAATCCAAGATATCATTTCCGTATCTGTACACATCCCCGCCGTGTCCGTAATCGATCATATCAATTCCTCACACTATATATTGATTTTATATGATTTACAAAACCATATTTCATTTTTACCTTAATATCAAAAAATACAGTCCGGCTTTAATACCGAGCAACAGCGCCAAAGCCGTGACCGACGCCGTGTACATCAGCCTGTTTGCCAGTACTATATCCTCAGGCTCCACATCGCGCGTATCATCACCTATATATTCCTTTTTGTACAGCTTCCCAAAATAATATGCGTCCCCTGCCAGCTGTACTCCCAACGCGCCCGCGCATGCAGCCTCGGTCTGGGCGCTGTTAGGGCTTGCGTGCTTTAACCTGTCCCTTTTAAATATCCTCCGCGCTCCGGCGCCGTCCATACGCATTATGTACGCCGAAAGCACCATAAGCGCTCCCGATATCCGTGACGGTATAAAATTTACTATATCATCAAGCTTTGCGGCGGCTCTGCCAAATCTGATATATCTCTCGTTTTTGTAGCCCACCATGGAGTCCATCGTATTTATTGCTTTATATAGAAATCCCAGCGGTGCTCCTCCTATCGCCGCATATATCATAGGGGCTATCACTCCGTCGGAAGTGTTTTCCGCAACAGTCTCGACTGCCGCTTTTATAACTCCGCTTCTGTCAAGCGCAGCCGTGTCCCGTCCGACTATCATAGAGACCGCAT
>CAJFNT010000162.1 GCA_904395315.1 uncultured Clostridia bacterium | reverse complement strand
GTTATTGCCTCCTCATATGCTATATTATATCACATATGCTGATTTTGCGAAAGCTTTAACCTGTACGTTTTTTATTCTACCACTAGAGAGATCTTAAGTTTTGTGATCGCAGTCTCTATGCTGTTGTCATCTATACCGGTCTCTTTCGCGTATGAGAACGTAGAAGACACGGAAGCTGCGGATACATATGCGGAAGAAAATATCATAAGTGATCCGGAACAAACGGCGGATGAGATATCTGACAGCGCTGAGGCGATACAGGATGATACATCGGGATCCGCAGGCGTTGAAGTGAATGAAAACGGAGCGGATGTTCTTGAAGACGATATGCAGGAAAACAGAGATGAGATAAACGCTGGTGAGGATATGACGTGGGAAAACAGTATTGAACTGTTCGCGTCATACAGTCAGGGAACCTCATCGCCAAACGGAGTGATCTATTACTATGACGGAGGTTACAATCCGTTTTACGCTTCGGGATTTGTGGGTGAATGTACATGGTACGCGTGGGAAAGAGCATACGAGATACTCGGCACAAGACCGTATTTGCCTACAGGCAATGCGGGTACCTGGTATGACAATTGTACTGCATACACCAAAAGCAGGAATTATTATGCGGCAAAGGTAGGCGCGATCGCCTGCTATTCGAACCATGTTGCTGTCGTGGAAGCTGTCGCGGCAAACGGAGCGCCTCTAGCGGTTTCGGAAGGAGGATTTCAGACAGCATATATTGCAGGGCAAACGATAGAAACGATAAACGGACGATCAAATAGGTATTTCCATTATGGCAAGGACTATACGAATAGTTTTCAGGGGTATATATATCTTTTGAACGACAGCACATCGCTGCCGCACAGCCATTCGTGGTCTTCCTATTATGAAAGTTCACATCCGCATAGAGTGTACAGATCATGCTCGTGCGGTGCAAAGGAGTATACAGGCGAAACACGGCTTTTATCCGACTGCAGGTCGTGTTATCCTTTAGGGAATGTAAGCCTTACCCACTCCTTTAAAAGAACGGAAAAAAGTGTCACATTTTATCGCAACGCAGTGTCAAACGCTACAGAGTATACTATGATCTTGTATCGTGACGGAGCATATTACAATCAATATAATATGAATAGTACATCCTACAGGGTAGGACGGGTTGCCGAGCGGAACATATTATGCGGCGCTTAATGTCAGAAATTCAAATACGGGGCAGACGAAGAGCGCATCGTGCGCGTCATTTACGTTGGTGGATTCGTATACGGTAACATACAACGCAAACGGAGGGACGAATGCGCCTTCGTCACAGACAAAGATACATGGTGAGGATATGACAATAACCTCATCCGCGCCAAAGAAAACAGGGCATATATTCAAAGGATGGGCTTCGAGCAAGACGGCTACGGAGGCTCAGTATCAGCCCGGCGGAGTTTACACGAAGAATACACCGATAACTCTTTACGCTGTCTGGGAACCGGAAACGTATACGATCAACTTTGATCTGAACGGCGGAAAAGGAGAGGCGGAAAGCGCCACGATCACGTACGGCGATTCTATGAGAATGCCGAATACTGCTGTAAGAGAGGGGTATTATTTACGCGGTTGGTCAAAAACCAAAAATGCGTCCGCGCCTGATTACAGGATCGGGATGGATTACAAGCTGACCGAAAATATCACGCTCTATGCCGTATGGGCGAGCAGCACATGGGGCGGCTCGGTGGCAAGCGGGTTCGCCGGTGGAGACGGGACCGCGGAAGATCCGTATCAGATATCGAACGCGTCGGAACTTGCGTATCTGGCGGATCGTGTAAATCAGCAGACTGAGACGCCTGAATATGAGTACTATATCCTTACCGACAATATAAACTTAGGATATGAGGAATGGGTGCCGATAGGCGTGTATGACTCCGGAACTCAATATTTCTGCGGTTCATTTGACGGGAACGGGTATACTGTTTCTGATCTGTATATGTCGGGAAATAATGCCGGATATGTCGGACTGTTCGGCTGTGTAAAGAACAGCGATATAAAGGATCTAAATGTGTCGGGTGATGCGGAAGGCCAGTCATTCTCGGGAGCGTCATATGTGGGCGCTGTTGCGGGCTGTGTCTATGATACGGATATAAGCGGCTGCAATGCGATATATGCCAATATATCCGATATATCGAATTCGTCTTCGTCCGCATACACGTATGTAGGAATAATGTGCGGTTATGCCGATAATTCCGGTATAACTGACTGTAATGCGGACGACTCGTACATAAGCATATCACAGGGCAACACATACGCCGGAATGATGGTTGGGTATATGAAAGGCGACATAACCGGATGCTCCGTTTCGTCTGATGTATAATTGTTCGGAAGCGGTTCGGCTACAAGATATCTTTATATGGGCGGAGTTTGCGGATATATCGATGGAAATGTTGAAAAATGCAGTGTTGATGCCGGATATTTCTCAAATACATTGCAAAATGCACGAGGATATATAGGCGGGATCGCGGGAGAGCTTAACGGAAGGATAGATATTTGCTCTGCAATGTTCGATGACGGACTCGAAAGAACGATCGACGGCGCTTCATATATGAGCAGCTTTTCTGTCGAGGGGAATTCTGATATCGGAGGGATCGTCGGCTCTGTTGCCGGCGGCGGAATATCAAACTGTAAATATGATGGACAGTCAATATCCACAGTAGGATTTTATAGGGCAAATGTTGGGGGAATTGCAGGTCATGTAAACACGAACGAGGTGACTATAGTTGAGGAGCCTGAAAATTCGGATATGATCAGCAAGTGTTTCGCGAATGTTGATGGTATTTTGTACGGTGAAACAAACTATGACATACAGATGCTGGCTCTTTTATATACAAATGTTGGAGGAATATTAGGATTTGCGGAAGGCGATGATAAAGCTAACGCATCGAATCTTATAGCTGTAGCGGATAGAGTGAGTTCAGCAGCAACAAGACCCACACCATACAGCGGAGATATCGTAGGCCGTATAGATGATGATGCGATGGATTTCAGAAGCGTCTACTCATATTCAAGCATGTCCAAAAGCGCTGTTAATACTACAACAGGTGCGGAAGGTTATGTGGTAGAGACGGGCACGCCGAGAACAATAACAAATATATAGAGATCGTCTTTCCTTAGGACCGTGTTCGGGCCGGAAACATATCAGTCACTTGATTATCTTGATGAGCACCCGGATGCTGTTTGGGTAGTGAAGGACGGTGAGTTTCCGGAGCTCTATTATAATGTGCTGAACGATATAACCGTGTCCGAAAGCGAAAACGGCACAGTGTCTGTAGACAAGGCGCAGGCTGTTGACGGAGAGATAGTGACGGTTACCGCATTGCCGAATGAAAATTATGTGCTCAATAAGGTCTATGTAAACGGAAACGAGATAGACGGAACGACATTTGAGGTATCCGGTGACAGTAATGTGTTTGTGACGTTTGCTGAGAAAACACCGGAGTACGATATCAAGGTGACATCATCGGAAAATGCCGAGGCGTCTCTTCTCAATGTTGACGCTCAGCAGGCCGGTGATATCATGCTTATGTCGGGAACAGACAGTTTAACGGCTAAGGACGGAGAAGAGATACGCGTTGACACCGAGGCATCGGAGGATCACACTGTCGATGCGGTCTACGTAAACGGGGAAGCGCTCGCCGGCGACAGTTTTATAGTTACGGCTGACAGTGACATAACGATGGAGGTAACAAGCATAAGCACCGAGCGCAAAGCGGTTACAAACGACGCCGTTGATGTGGGAAATTACTTTGCGACCCTGAGCGGGAGCGTAGAGGGTGACAATGAGACCACCGAGAGATATATCAGATACTGGGCGGCAGATGAGCCGGATATGGTGTATACTACAGAAGCAGGACCCGGCAGCGGAGCTTACAGTATTGAAGTGACGAATCTGCGGCCGGAGACAGAGTATAAGTATCAGATGACCGAAACAGGTGAGATCAAGTCGTTTGTGACAAAGAGCTATTATACGGAAGGCTCGGGGGAGGAGCCGGATGTTACGCCTTCTGTGCCTGTGGAGATATGCTTTGAAATATCGGATATGCGTGTCGATAACGGCGTTGTCTGCGC
This sequence comes from uncultured Clostridia bacterium, assembly GCA_904395315.1. Taxonomy (GTDB): domain Bacteria; phylum Bacillota; class Clostridia; order UBA1381; family UBA1381; genus Ornithomonoglobus. The sequence goes on along the minus strand of CAJFNT010000162.1, from coordinate 2,804 downwards.
TGATATTGCTAATACGGCGGACGGTGAAAGCTCCGGAAAGATCATTTTAGCGGCGTATGGTGAAGATGATACATTGATCTCCGCAGAGTTATCTGAAATAGACAAGATGCCTGTTGGAGAATCTGTGTCTTGTGAATTCACGGCTGTTGAAAATGCTGTAAAATACAAGCTGATGATCTGGGATTCGACAGATAAAATGGCTCCGCTCGCCGAAAGCGCAGAGGTGATATTATAATTGAACGGAGATCAGGATCAAAAGTTAAATCTGTCAATAAACACGTTAAATCTGCGATTTGATTGAAAACCATTGTGTATTATGCTAAAATTTAAGAAAAGGTTATAAGCTTATAATTAAAAAGAAAAAAGATTAAGAGAGGATACCAATATGAATAAAAAAGCAATTTCTTTTATTGCCGCTGCTGCTGTGATAATGTCAAACGCGGTGAGCGTGGCCGCATTTGAAGAATGGTCGTATTCGGATGAGCTTTCCGTTTATGTGAACGGTCAAAAGATCGATAATGAACAGTATAAACCTATAATTGTAAACGACAGGACCTTAGTGAGGCTTGTGCCCGTGTTTGAAGCGCTCGGTTATACTTCGCCTAACGGTTATGATGAAAACAGCAGATCTGTGACATTTGTAAAAGAAGGTACCAATGCGGCGTATACCTTTACGGCTGAAAGCTATGAGGCACTGATGGAGGGAACACATATACGCTCGATGTTCCGGCTACACTTCAGTATTTCGATGTGTTCTATGTTCCGATAAGAGCATTCTGTGAGATGGCCGGACTTGATATCGCTTGGGACAACGACGCGAGAGCGGTATACATATCCGGCGAAACAGCTGAGCAGCCTGCTGAGGATACCTCTTCTGACAATGGTTCGGCACAGGGGAATGAGACAGTATCCGGCGGCGGCGCGGTTCAGACGCCTGAGACAAGCGGGAGCGGAACAACGGGCGAAAGCGCTGCGCTGTCTGACAAAGAGCTGGGATTTGAATATTGTTGCTTCGTCAGGGTAGTCGGCAAGGGGACCTTGCAGGAATTTGAGACGGGCACAATGAGCTATAATACTCTCGTTTCTATAAGCGAGGAATATATAGCTATGAACCAAAGCTATGAGACGGATTTCGGAATGACTCCGCAGGAAGCGCTCGATCTTGTAAGCATAGCGTTTGATTCGACTCCTTCCGGATCAGTGCATGTATACTCCGACCATATAGATGTGCTTGCTGTTCAGCAGGATCCGGATGTATCACAGACGGATTATCGTATTATGTACAGTGATAACGATAGTAAGTTCGGAGTGCCGTGCTATTATGTATCGACCTTGCCGGAGGAAGGCTCGGAATATGATGCGGGATCAGTTGTCATTTTTGACACAGATCTCAACATAATAGGGAATGCAAATTGATAAAAGCCTTTTTATATAGTTCGCAAAACAATAAAAACAGGTAATTGTGAAACGCGGGTTTCGCAATCAGCTGAAAATAATAAGAAGCTAAGGAGGTCAGTATGAAAAAATTGATCGGAATGGTATGTGTTACTGCGGTCATCTCCTTGTTTTCCAATACGGCCGGACTCGCTGTGACCGACTATACCGGAGAGGAAGATGATGGTATATCATTCAGCGATGTGACGGCAGGCACCGAAGAGGCGGAGATCATTGCCGAAGCGGCGAGAGCGGGGCTCATGTCAGGATATGAGGACGGGAGCTTCAGGCCGGATGGCAATATATAGAGAGCCGAATTTGCGGCGATAGTGTGTCGTCTTCTGGGACTGGAAGAGGATGAGCAAAGCGGCGCGGACACTATGTTTGATGATGTTCCCGGTACCCATTGGGCTGCTGGCGCAATATCAAAAGCCGCAGAGCTGGGAATAATAAGCGGATATGGCAATGGCAGCTTTGGACCGTCGGATAACGTTTTATATGATCAGGCTATAAAAATGCTTGTGTGCGCTGAAGGAAAAGGAGACGATGCCGAGCGGGCAGGAGGATATCCGAGCGGGTATGTCGAAGTGGCGGAGAGCATGGGTATATTGGATGGTGTTTCTTATACAGGCACGATGCCTGCGGAAAGAGCCGATATTGCAAAAATGCTTATCAATGTACTGAATAACAGGGAAAACGCGTTTGTAAATGCGTCCGATGATGAATTGTCAATAACGCTCGAATAATGAAGGGAGGATATGTGGAAATGAAAAAGATACGTAATATTTTTATCGCTTTGGCTGCGATGACGTTTTTGATGCTATCGGCATTTTCAGTCTCTGCGGCAAGTGTAAGCGAGGCGCAGATCGATGGAGCCATAGCATGGGCAAGAAACGTCAGCTTCTCCACCGGTTATAACGGAAGATCATTCAGCGGCATGTGCCTTGCATTTTGCCAGCTGGCTTACAGTTCGCAGGGTGTTACTGTGGGAGTATGGGGAAATGCGCAGAATGCCGGGAATAACCTTATAGAGCATTATGACATGGATCCTCCCAAAGGCGCTCTCGTGTTTTTTGAGAACAGTAACGGTTTGGGTCATGTGGGTATCTCTCTCGGGGACGGTACTTATATACACGCGGCTTCGGACGGTAAAGCCATTACAAAGCTGACGAGCTATAATTCGACCTTTGCCATAAAATACAGAGGATGGGGAAATCCCGGCAAAGGCAACACTCTTCCCGCTTCAAGCGGATCGAACAGCGGAGCGGCATCGAACACATATACAGCGTATGCGGTGAATACTGATGGATCATTTGCAATAAACAGTATACCAAAGGCGGGGAACCAGATAGGAGCGATACCCGAGGGCG
>CAJFNT010000161.1 GCA_904395315.1 uncultured Clostridia bacterium | reverse complement strand
CTACAGTTGTGTAGCGCCGTATACGAGACCCGTACGTACGGTGCAACGGGAGGTGGAGGGCTACCGCCCTCCGTCTACCCTATTGCGTTTTTTGTATTTCGGATCTGTTGTTTTAATTTGATTCGGAGTTGGGCGCTTCTTCAGTCGGCGGATCTTCTTCCCACGGCATGATATCTCCGTCTTCACGAAGATATTCTATGATCTGCCATACTCCTTCGCCGGTTTTGCTGTCGACTTCAAATATTTTCTGGCATCCTGCAAGCTTCAGCCAGCGTCTGGCTTGCGGGAGATCGGCATACGGACTGTTTATATGTGTTATTATGCCTATGACATCACGGTTGCATACCGGAGTCACAGCGGGAGGGAAGAGCGAAAACGGCTCGCAGGCGTTTATCAGTATTCCAACAACATCTGCTTCAAATGTGTACATTGCAAGCGCGTTGCCGTATCCCTTAGCTTGGAGATATTCCCCGGGGGTATCGATTATTACGTCAAAACGATTAACATATTGTGTTTTGTGATAATGTATTTTCTCGCCTTTCAGTGCCTGGGTGAGTGTGGTTTTCCCGGCTTCAGACCGGCCTACCAGTATTATTTTCTTCATGTTTTTGATATTTCACAGACCGTAAATCCGAGCTTGTCACGGCAATAGTCGGTTATTGCGCGAAGAGCAGATTCAACGTCCGAGACCATTCCCGTGATTATAAGTGTGCCGGAGAAACGGTCAACGAAGCTAAGATCGACATTGGCTGATTTTGTGGACAGATCGGCGGCGATGATCGCCGTTTCCGCGGGACTTACCGTCAATATGCCTATTGCGCTGCCGGTAAAGTCAAGCTCAGGATTGAGACCGAGCTTATTGTAAAGTATAGGATCCGGACTGGCGATAACATGAGCAAGCGTTATCTGTTTTCCGGGAACCAGTTCCTGAATGATCCTCAGTCTGTCTGAGGGATCGGCGATCAAATCTTTAAGTTCCATTCTGTATCTTGTCCTTTCGTAGATAATATGGGTCTATGACACGGTGAAGCGTCCCGGATAAATCAGAAGAAAGTCCAGAAGCCGAGGAATCCGAGCACGAAACTGAACAGCACAAGCTGAATAATGAGCAGTATGGTTACCGTTACAGTAAAATTTTTGTGCAGAGTCTTGTGCCTGTAAATAAGCATTGCGAGCGCCGCGCCCGGAGCGCCTCCGAGCCATATATACTTGAACAGTTTCTTTTCGGGAACGCGTCCGTGTTTTTTTACGGCATGTTTTTTATCAACAGCGAAAAGTGTAAATGTTCGTATATTGATAAAGATCACATATGCCGTAAATAATAAAAACAGTATTAAATTTGCCTTATTGTTACTGAAGAGTTTCAGCATTGTCGGCGGTACCGGCAGCGGAACATTCTTCAGCCATTCATAGAATGAGATAAAGGCGTTTTTAATGCCTTCTCCCATGGAAATGAATAGCTCCCGCAGAACATCTTTTATCGCGACTATCTGCGGACTGTTTTCGAAGCTTTGCATGGCGGTCATACACCGCAGCTTGCTTCGAATCCGCCGTCAACAGGTATCGTGGCGCCTGTCACAAATCCGGACATTTCCGCGTCTGCAAGGAATAGGATGGTTCCCGTAAGCTCTTCAGGTCTGCCGAATCTTCCGTACGGGGTATGTGCCAGCACTTTCTTTGATCTGTTCGAAAGTGAACCGTCCGGATTGCGCAGCAGTGTCTTGTTCTGGGTCGTTTCAAACCATCCGGGAGCGATAGCGTTAACTCTTACACCGGATCTGGCAAAGTGAACGGCAAGCCATTCTGTAAAGTTTACAATGGCGGCTTTCGCTGCCGAATAAGCCGATACTCTCGTTATAGCTTTGTATGACGACATTGAAGCCACATTTATAACGGAAGTGCCTTCTCGTCCTACCATGTCTTTAAGGAATATCTGAGTTGGTACCACAGTGCCTACGATGTTCAGATCAAAGACATATCCGAAATCCTCAGGTTTAAGATCAAAAAATGATAATACATCGGGATCCTCTATATCCCCTTCTTCAAAGAATTCTTTTGTGGTGGTGCCGCGTGGATGGTTGCCGCCGGCGCCGTTTATCAGGATGTCTACTGGCCCGAATTCTTTATTTATGACTTCTTTTGCGGCTTGTACTTCATCTGGTTTTGTAACATCTGCAGTAACGGCAAGTCCTTTTCCGCCAAGTTCGTCTATCTTGGCTGCCACTTCCTGAAGCTTTGAGAGAGTGCGACCCATAACGGCTACATTCATGCCCTGTTCCGCGAGAGCGTAAGCGAACTCGCGGCAGAGTATGCCGCTTCCTCCTGTGATGACCGCTGTTTTCCCCTTTAAAAATAAATGCTGCATAATGTATGCTCCTTTCCTTGTTGTTATATTATAAATGATCAGTTTTCTTCTCCATAGCCTTCCGCAAGCTTCGCGGTACGGTCGCTTGTTATGAGCGCCTCTATTATTTCATCCATATCACCGTTTAAAAACTGGTCGAGTTTGTATATAGTCACATTTATTCGGTGATCTGTTACGCGGCTTTGCGGAAAGTTATACGTTCGTATCCTTTCGCTTCTGTCTCCGCTGCCGACCTGTGATTTTCTTGTATCGGCTATTTCTTTGCTGCGTTCAGCTTCCATTGTCTCGTATATTCTAGAACGCAGGATCTTCATAGCTTTTTCTTTGTTCTGGAGCTGCGATTTTTCATCCTGACATGATACGACTATACCGGTGGGGAGGTGGGTTATACGCACCGCGGAATCGGTCGTGTTAACGCACTGTCCGCCCGGACCGCCTGCTCTAAACACATCTATCCTCAGATCGTTTTTATTTATCTCTACCTCCACTTCCTCCACTTCTGGAAGCACGGCTACCGTTACGGCTGAAGTGTGTATCCTGCCGCCCGACTCAGTCTCGGGAACGCGCTGTACCCTGTGGACGCCGCTTTCGTATTTTAAACGTGAGTAAGCACCCTTACCATTTACGAGAAAGGATATTTCTTTATATCCGCCGAGCTCTGTAGGGTTGGAGTTCAGTATCTCTATTTTCCATTTGTGTGCTTCGGCATACATTGAGTACATCCTCATGAGGTCTGCTGCGAAAAGAGCTGCTTCCTCGCCGCCTGTGCCGCCGCGGATCTCCATTATTACATTTTTTTCATCGTTTGGGTCCTTTGGTATCAGCAGGAGCTTCAGTCTTTCTTCACTTTCCTCTGCCTGCCTTTTTGCTTCGTCGATTTCCTCGCGGAGCATTTCTGCAAGCTCTTTATCATCCTCGGACTCAAGCATTTCACGATCATCCTCTTCAGTGGCGATGGCCTTTTGGTATATGTGATATTCCTCGATAATCGGAGAAAGCTCACTGTGTTCACGGCAGTAATCCCGCCAGGTGTCGTGATCAGCAATTACCTCCGGGTCGCTTATTTGTTCGGATATAAATGCAAAACGTTCTTCAAGCGCTTTAAGCTTATCGAGCATGTTAATGATCTCCTCATAATAGTATTGATTTTATAGTATCGATTTTAAGACCGACACGATTGAAACGCGTTTCGGCTATACATATATTTTAACGTTTTTTTTCGGGATTGTCAATAATTAAGATAATAAATTAAAAGATTTCATGCATTGCGCTTCAGTTCTTTATAGAAATTTGTAAATAAATACATGAATTACATGGATTTTTTTCGTAATTCATAAAAAATTCATCAAAAAGATATAGACATTATCTTTTTTTTCTGCTATAATGGGATAGTGGATTATTATAGGTAAAATTTATAGATCAGCAGCGCGGATATACGCGGCAATATAACTATTTCAAATATCCGTAAACAGATACATTATACGTTAGTAAGAAGTGAAGGGACTGAATGATTTGGCCGATACATCGAAAATATCAAAGCTGAGATTTGTGATGATCTCGGCTATGCTTGCAGGAGGACTGGCGCAGGCGGGAATAAATGCGGCGGCAGAAGATGCAAACATATCGGAGCGCGATATGCTGGAGCAAGCTGTTGTGCTGTATGAGAAGCTCAGCGGTTCTGAGGTGGAAACACCTGCCGGGCTGAAGACTGCCGATAATGATGACTTCCTTGGGAAGTCCGCTGTGCTTGGCTTTATAAATGCAGACGAGATAGATACGGTTTCGGAGGCTGTAAGCCTTCGCAAGCAGGATGTTATGACTATCCTGTACAAAACTATAATAAATTTTGATGATTCATATGCTCTTTCGAGCAGTGAGGTAGATGAGATATTGAACCGCTGCTATGACAATGCATTGATAGACGAAGAAAACCGCGTGGGATATGCATTTATGATAAAGCACGGTATTATTTCTGACGGTGCGAATACAGAACCGAATAAGACAGTCACATGGAGCAGCTGTTCTATACTCGTGGATCTGCTTTATGATATGTTTATGCAGGATGTTTCTGTTGAGGTGGGCGGCTATGATATAGTTATCGGTTCCAACATCGAAACGGTGACAGATGAGTGGGGAGAGCCGGACAGGATCGACAAGAGCGATTATGGCTTTGAATGGTATGTATATAATTCTGATTATGATAGATTCGCTATGATAGGTGTTACCGAGGGCAGGATCTGCGCTTTATATACAAACAGCTCTTCGTTTAAGACAGATGAATTAAAGAGCGGCGATGATTTCCTGCTCACGTACAAATATGCGGACAACAAAGATTACAGCTTTTTTCCTGACAAGGACGGAAAAGTGGACTCTGTGCTGTACAACCCGTACAGCGTGACAGCTGACGATATAAAGAACGGTTCCGAGTCAAGAGCGTATGAGCTTGCAGATATGATCAACTCATATCGTGTGAAAAACGGTCTGGAACCGCTCAAATTGAGTGACGGATTGTGGAATGATGCCGGGAATATGGCGGTACAGCCGAAATACATAGAGCTCGCAAAACAGGATGAAGGATCACATTATGCAGACGGCGCGGTACATGAGTCCGGATATGATGTGTTTGCGCTTTATGAAAAGTATATAAACGGTGACAATGATATATTGGATGAGGATACTTGCGTCATAGGTATAGGCTCGGCGGCAGCGCCGGACGGCAGTGTATCGGCGAGCCTTATGCTTTCGAATACAAATGACAAAGATAAGGGCAAAGCGGTGACGCTTTCGGGCGCCGCTTCCGACCAGCTTCCGGTGAGCGAGCTTTCTATTAAAAACACACCTGCTCCGGAAGAGATTGAGCCGGCGGCGGAGGACGACATCGGCGCCGGTACGGACGGAGCTGTTATCGGGGCGGCGGTTGCCGAGACCGAGGATAACGCGAAGGTCATAGCGCTTGACAGCGGCTTTTCACCGATAGGAGAAGCGGTGACTGCCGGATCCGCTGAAAGCACATCGGCTTCTTCGGCAACAGAGAGCGCTCAGCCGTCGGAAACAGCTTTGCCGACAGCAGCGCCTGAGGAGAATGACACTGCAGTCGATGCGGATGAAACAGCGGCGGCAGCTGCCGGAGAGGGTGCGGTTCAAACGGAGGTCCCTACGGCGAGCGAAACGGCGGCTCCCGAGCAGCCAAAGCTTCAGGAGATATCATTGGACAGCGGAAAAGATCTTGAGATAGATATCTCGGAGTCAGCGGCAGACGAGTATTATGTTCGTATATATTCTATAGAAGATGATGAATATATTGCAGACAGTTATATGAAGCCGATTGATTGCAAGCTTATCTTAGAGTCAAAGTTGTTTGAAAACGGAAAAGACTACAAGGTATTAATATCTGCGGCTGATGATGCGAGCGGTGAAAGCAACGGAGAATTTATGGTCAGCTGCGGAAGCGCGTTGGATACAGATACAAAGATAGTATCTCCGGAAGCCGATTCGGCAACGGATAACGATTATCTTGACATCAAGTGGACCAGTGAGCTGTATCATGATTTTATAGTTGATATATATGATTCGGACGGCAAGCTTGTGCTTACGCATGAGGTGACGGATTCAAATGAAGTAAAAGTGCAGAATGTGGAGCCTGGAGAGTATTATATATATGTTACGGCTGTGCGTCGCGGAGATGAGACCAACACGATGAAGTCACAGGATGCAAAGAAAGTAACGGTAAAGGAGCCTGAGCCGATAATTACTGAGTACATACTTGATGACGGAGAAAAATTCTATCCTGCCTATGAGGATGAGGAAATGGGAATAGTTCGTTTTTACGAGGAGGAATTTGTCGATGTTGAAACGGAGGATTCTCGCGGACGTATCGTGACAGAGAAGAGAAAGAAGATCGTTGAAAAACAGGTGAAGGCAACGACAGAGAATAGACGGCTTGCCGCTATGCAGCAAAAGATAGAGTATTTCACCGGATCGGACGAGAGAGATATTGATGAAAACAGGACATTTTCTACGCTCAAAAGCTTCGGAACAATGTCTGTTGAAGGCAGCGCGAGCGGTAATGCTATCGTTGAGGAAGCTGAGAAATATCTTGGGGTGCCGTATGTTTGGGGAGGAACAAGCCCGTCAGGTTTTGACTGTTCAGGTCTTGTTCAATATGTGTGCAAATCACTCGGGATAAATGTCAGCAGGGTATCACAGGATCAGTATTATGATGGTGTCCCTGTAAGCAGAGAGGAGCTCCAACCGGGCGATCTTGTATTTTTCCAGAAAAACGGTGATGTTCATCATGTTGGGATATATGTCGGTGACGGTATGATGATCCATGCTCCGTATACAGGGGCTGTGGTCCAGTATCAGTCGATAGACACACCGTATTATTCGTCTGAATTCTGTGGCGGAAGAAGAGTTGCATTTTAATTTTGATAATAAAGAATTGTTACGGATCCCGATCGGCTGTCAGGCTTGTCGGGATCCATTATGCAGACAGCTGAGGGATTTTGGGTACAAAAACGGATAGATAAATAGCTTTTAATAAGCTGCGCAGGGGGTTGTTTTTATGGCAGGTTATCAGGTAAAGGCGTGTGCTGATTCGAAAATAAGAGGAAAGGCGCTTGTAGTTATAGCGGTATTTGCTGTTTTTGCTCTTTTTTGTATCGCTATGACGATATATGATATAACGACGGGCAGAACGGCGTTTGGCGTCCTTTTCGGCGTCGCGGCGCTTATATTCATAGTGCTTTTGCTGCTTAGAGTGAACGCGGTATTTGGCACGTATATCAAAGTAAAAGACGGCGATCTGTACTTGAAGAGCTGGATAAATGATTTTTTGCCGTATGACATAAACGGCGGATTTTTATCTGATATGATCCCGTCAAAAACTAAGCTTACAGAGATCCCGGCAGAAGAGATATCGCTTGTCCTTATAGGAACAAAGGATTATGTTAAGAGAAATGCCACAATAGCTGGCAAAAGGCTCGCCAGAGCGCTTTATCCTTATGAACATTCGCGGAAAAAAACAAAGAAAGAGCTTGTTTCGGGTATCGATCTGTTTTATGTGGAAACATATGGCGGAGAGTGTTCGTTTATGTGCATCTATGGCTATGATCCAAGAAAAGTGGTTGAAGTTATAGGCGAGCTTTATGACTTGAATCCCGATATTGCGATAAGAGTAAGCAGCCGTGAATATAAGAAGTATATAAGAGAATTACAGAGAAGTTTGGAAGAGGAATATTGATAGAATTACCGCTGTTCGTTTGAACGGCGGTTTTTGCTTATGTGATCATGCGGTGGTAACAGAGGAAATATGGCTTGACAGCGACAAAATCTGATGATATAATTGAGATACAAGGAGGAGATATTTATGGCTAGAAATATAGTGAAAGCAAAGCTTGATATAATATTTAAAAAGTTGTTCGCAGATGCTAAGAATGAGAATATCCTGCGTGCATTTATTTCTGACATATTGGATATTCCATACAACGACATAAAAAAGATAGAAATAGATAGTCCGGAGATGGTACCGGATACTATGGATGAAAAATTTAGTAGACTGGACGTGAGGCTTACAGTTAATGACAAGCTGGTAAATATAGAGATACAGTTGAATAATGAAGGATTCTATGAAGATAGGTCAATGTATTACTGGGCAAGGCTATTTACATCTGATTTAAAAAGTGGCGAGGATTATAGTGAGCTAAAGCAATGTATAACGATAAATATAATAAACTTCAATATGTTTGAATGTCAGGAGTATCATTCATCATTTTCAATTAGAGAAGATGATAGATATGAAAAGTTGACTGATAAGTGTGCGATACATTTCTTTGAGTTGAAAAAGATAAATAAGCAACCAAATCCGAAAGACAAGAAAGAATTATGGATGCAGCTGATAAATGCGGAAAGTGAGGAGGAATTAGATATGTTGAATAAAACAGATGTTCCAGCAATACGGCAGGCAGTAGTCGTGATAAAGGAAATGAGCGCGGATGAGAAAGTTCGTGCAGCGGCAGAACGAAGAGAAGCCATGCTTCATGATAAAGCAACGGCACTGCGTTATGCGAGAGAAGAGGGGGAGAAGATCGGTGAGAAGCGAGGACGAGAAGAGGGGGAGAAGATCGGTGAGAAGCGAGGACGTGAGGCAATGATAGCCAAAATGCGGTCTATGGGTATCGATGAAGATGTGATAAAAAAATTATCGGAATGATATGCTGATATATGCAGCGAGATCTTTGTAAAGCGAGTGTCCGGCTGCGTCGCGGAGCCGGACACATTTGCGTGTTTTGGTGATAATTTGGATTAAATATATATTTATGCAGAAGCTTATGCAAGGTGATATGGACAAGTTGAACATATTAAGGACAAAGTTATGTGCAGTGTGCACAAAAATGATTTAAATATGAAAAAAATATTGCATTTTGAACAAAAGTAGTTTATAATGTAGGTATATGAATATAGCATTGTGAGCGCATCAAGGTCCGCAATTTAATAGGTGCGCAGAGCAAGCAATTTTTATATTTTTTAATGAAAAGGGGTAAGAAGATGAAGAAATTATCTAAAACTTTGCTTGCGGTAGCAGCTGTTTCGGCTGTATCGATGGCAATGGCAGCTTCAGCAATGGCAGACGATTTCACAGCTACATATGCTGATGGAACTGTAACGTTAGATGGCGTTGCGGCAAGTGGTCAATCGCAGACTATATTAGTGCTTAAGGGCGAGGGTACTACTGTTGATAGTAGTAATGCAGATGATGTTGTTAAGCAGATTGATCAAAGAGATGACAATGATGTATTTAAATCAGTAGTCGTTGGACAACTTGATGATGATACATATGAGGTACGCATTGGCGGTACAGATGGTACTATACAGACAGCAATATTTACTGTTGGTGAGTCAGGTGATGAGACAAAAGAAATCATTATCGGAGATATTGATGGAGCATTCGGCGTTGATTCAGATGACTTGACAGCTTTAGCAAGAGCTTTGGTTAGTCTGAAGGGCGAAGAATATAGTAATACTGAAGTAGGTGTTACATATACAGTTTCAGAAGATGGATCAACTGTTACCATTGGAGATATTGATGGAGCATTCGGTGTTGATTCAGATGACTTGACAGCTTTAGCGAGAGCGCTTGTAAGTCTTCAGGGTGAAGAGTATGGTAATGCCGATGTTGGTAAAACCGTTGTTGTAAACATTGATCCTACAACAGTTGAATAATATTGTTTATAGTGTTATTAATGAATATTCAGCATGGAATGATATTCCATGCTGAATAATTTAGTATTTTTAATAATGCGAAAGGAGTAAACATGAAAAAATCTAATAGATTTATTTCGTTTGCTTGCTCGTTAGCGTTAGCAACTAGCGCATTTTCTGGTATGATAGTAGCAAACGCTGAAGAGCAAAACGAAATTAGTCAAGGTGTAGTTTTAGAGTATAATGAATCAGAAAGCACTGCAACAACTGCAGTGATTGGTATTAATGCAGTAGGGTTTGATTCATTAAAATCTTTTACTGTTAACCTTGTGTCAGAAACAGAAGATGTTACTATTACATCTGCGGAATATGTGCCTAATAATACAGGTTTTCAAACGACAACAAATGTTGATGGTGAAGGCGTTTATAGAATGGTAGGAAGCATTAATACTGCTGATGAACCATCGGTAAGTGAAGATACGCTTTTGGGAACTGTTGAGTTGACGTTTGATTCTGAAATTACAAAAGATGTTACTATTGCACTTGCTGCTGGATCTTTGTTAAGCGGTACAGCAGAGGGGCAACCTGCAAAGATTAAATATGATAACAGTGAAAATGATACAATGGATGTATCAAGAGTAACTATATCACCAAATCCTGTTGTTTCTGAGAGCCCAACAGTTCCGGCTGAAAGTGAAGAGCCTGAGGAATCAGAAACTCCAACTGCAACAGTTGAGCCGACAGAAACACCATATGCAACAGCAAGACCAACAGCTCGTCCGACAGAGACTCCGGTAGCAACGTCAGAACCTGTTGAGACACCAGAACCTGTTGAGCAAGGTGTAATGTTATCATATAATGAAGAAGAAAGCACAAACACAACAGCTGTTATTGATTTGAATGCAGTTGGATTTGATTCATTAAAGTCGTTCACGATAAATCTTGTTTCAGGAACGGATAATGTTGCAATTGCATCTGCAGAGTATGTTCCACATAACACTGGATTCCAGACGACAACAAATGTTGATGGCGAAGGCATTTATAGAATGGTAGGAAGTATTAATACTGCAGATGAACCTTCCGTTGCAGATGATACTTTGTTGGGAACTGTTGAGTTAACTTTTGCTAGTGAGTTAACAACAAATGCAAGAATAGAATTGGCTGTAGGCTCATTGTTGAGTGGTACAGCAAATGGGTCACCTCTTAAGATTACTTATTCAGGTACGGGAAATGACACAATGTCTGGAACTTTCGTAACAGTACTTGCTAATCCGAATGCAGAAGAGCCTTCAGAACCAGTTGTAACTGAGAAACCTGCATTTGATAATGATGGCGAGATCAAGTTGTCAGATCTTATCACAGACGCACCGGCTACAGACGACACACTCGGCAACCTTGTTGCAGTAGTTGTTGAAGCAACTGTAGGTAACGATGCAGCTGTATACGGTGAGGACTTCGTAGCTGAGTACAACGACGAAGAGCTCACAGAGGACGAGTACTTCAACCTCATTAACGGATATGCAGATCCTATAACAGATGTTATAGATGGACTCGTATTCCTTGTAAATGACGGTGTAACTGTAAAGGCTTCACCTGCATACCAGACAACTGAACAGGCTACAGACGGCACAATGACAGTTGTACCCGGTCTCGGCGGCGAGCAGACATTCACAACTGCTACAGAAGCTCCGGAAGGTGAAGTAACACTTACTGTTGAAGAGCCTACGCATGGTTCGATCTCGATCTCATATAAGGTAGGAGATAAATCATACTCATATGATACAGAGGATGAGGGCGATATAGAAGTCAATATTCCTGAAGGAACATCGGTTAAGTTCAAGGCTTCGGCTGACAGAAACTACGAGTTCTCAAGATGGGGTGATGACCTCTCAGGCACATCAACATCTAAGACTGTGACAGTTGATGAGGATATGACAGTATCCGCAAGATTTACAAAGGTTGATGATGATGACAGTTCAAGCAGCAGCAGCGGCAGCAACAACTGGAACAGCGGAAACGCTAACGGACCGATCGCCGGCGGACAGGGTCAAGTATCAGGTGGAATGACTGGATTCCAGGATCTCGGATCAGTGCCGTGGGCTCAGACAGCTATCAACTCATTGACATCTGCCGGAATCATCAATGGACGTTCTTCAACGATCTTTGATCCTAATGCGAGCGTAACAAGAGCAGAATTCGCTAAGATGGTATGTCTCACATTTGGTATATCAGAGCAGACAACAGGTACACAGAGATTTACTGATGTAGGTCCGAGCGATTGGTTCTACGGTTATGTACAGGCAGCAGCTGCAACCGGTATCGTAAACGGTGTATCGGATACAGCATTCGATCCGAACGCAACTATCAAGCGTCAGGAAATGGCTGCAATGCTTTACAGAGCGATCTCTGCAGTAGGCGGTCTTTCAGGTCTGCCGGCTGGTACAGCGATCACATTCGTTGACGCTGATCAGATCGCTGATTACGCACAGACACCTGTATCAACTCTCAGCGCTGCAGGCGTTATAAACGGAACAACTGATAATCAGTTTGAGCCGCTTGCTACAGCAACAAGAGCACAGGCTGCATGCATAATCTATCAGTATCTTACAGCTGTACAGTAATTGAATACTAAGATATTCAGCATATTGGACTCGCTCCGCAAGGAGCGGGTCCTTTTTTTCTAAAAAGATTCCGAAAAAGACTGTACATCGGGTGATTTTTAGTGTATAATATAATAAAATAATATCGTATCCAGCAGATGAGGAATGTAAGATCCCTCTGGAAGTCGGGTGAGAATCCCGCGCAGTTCCGCTACGGTATTAACGGAATCCGTTCGCATATTGCCACTGGTCTACCGGGAAGGCGCGTTCGGGTAATGATGTTTTAGCCCGGATACAGATCTGCTGAGAAATGCTGCATTCCGCGAGAACGGATAAACGCATGAGCGTGCAAAATTTTGAGAGTTTGCGCGTCTTGTTTGCATACGTAAAAGCCGATCTCACAAGATCGGCTTTTATCATGGTCAGATATCAAGAAAGACAGAACGGAGAGAAGATGGACAAAGGGAAACTATACGGAGTAGGCGTTGGACCTGGTGATAGAGAGCTTTTGACTGTAAAAGCGATCAGGGTAATAAGAGAGGCGGATATTGTGGCATCCCCTGTTATGAAAAGCGGAGGAAGAGCGGCGTATGACATAGTATTGCCGTATCTTGAAAATAAAAAAGTAATCGAATTCGTAATGCCTATGACGAAGAATAAAGATGAACTTGTGAAAAACTACAGTGATATAGCAGATAAACTTGCTGAATTACTGGATGAGGGGAAAAATGTAGCATTTATAACACTTGGGGATGTGACTGTATATTCCACGTATATGCAGATAGACAGGCTCATGAAAGATAGAGGGTATGATACCGAATTAGTACCGGGGATAACCTCATTCTGTGCCGCTGCCGCAAGGATAGGGACGGCACTGTGTGAGAGGAACGAACCTCTCGTTATAATACCGGCAAGCTATGATATCTCAGAAACGCTTATGTATTTGCCCGGAACAAAGGTGTTTATGAAAGCGGGAAGTTCCGGACTGGAATTACGGGATATGCTGAGAGATAACGATATGATAGACAAAGCTGTTATGATCGAGAGGTGCGGAATGGAAAACGAACGCATTGTCACAGATCTTAATGAAATGAAAGGATCAGGCAGCTATTTCTCGCTGTTTATCGTAAAGGAATAAAAACATATCACCTATATTTATATAAAAGGGAGGGAGACAGATGGTGCATTTCGTTGGAGCCGGTCCGGGCGCTCCGGACTTAATAACCGTCAGAGGTCAGAAATATTTAGAAAATGCCGACATAGTGATCTATGCCGGATCACTCGTAAACAAGGAGTTATTAGATATTGCACCGCCTGATTGCGAGATATATAACAGCGCGGAGATGACACTTGAAGAGGTCATGGACGTAATTATAAATAACAGTGACAAGGATATAGTAAGACTTCATACAGGTGATCCGTCCGTGTACGGCGCGATCCGTGAGCAGGAGGATATACTCGAAAAGAATGATATCGATTATGACGTTTGTCCCGGGGTAAGCTCAATGTTTGGCGCGGCCGCGGCACTCAAAGCGGAGTACACGCTCCCCGGAGTGAGTCAATCAGTGATCATAACGAGAATGGCGGGCAGGACGCCGGTCCCTGAAAAAGAAAGCATAGAGCTTCTTGCGGAGCACGGCGCTTCTATGGTGATATTTTTGTCGGCGGGAATGCTTGATAAATTATCGGAAAAATTGATACTTGGCGGGTATGGCCCCGATTCGCCTGCGGCTATCGTATACAAAGCGACATGGGAGGATGAAAAGAAGATAATCACAACGGTCAGCGGACTTGCATCTGCGGCAAAAGAGAACGGTATAAATAAAACAGCCCTTGTGCTGGTGGGAGGTTTCCTTGGCGATGAATACGAGAGATCGAAGCTGTATGATCCGGGATTCACTCACGGCTGCAGAGAGGCGAGCAAATGAGAGCTGCGATAATATCATTTACCAAAAACGGAGATATCATCAACAATAGGATAGCCGCAGGCCTCAAAGGGTTTGAAGTGATACAAACAGGAAAGAATTTTAACAAGAGGAATACCGATCTTTCCGTATGGACCCAAAATATGTTTCATGACTGCGGATTGATAGTATTCATCGGCGCAACTGGGATCGCGGTAAGAGCGATAGCTCCGTATATAAGGTCAAAAGACAGCGATCCGGCGATAGTTGTCGTTGATGAATTGGGTAAATACTCGATCCCGATACTTTCAGGGCATATCGGCGGCGCAAACAGATACGCTGAAATGATAGCAAATGAGATAGGCGCCGAGCCGATAATAACGACCGCTACTGATATAAACGGATTATTTGCCTCGGACAGATGGGCTTCCGAAAACGGTTATGCGGTAGAAGATATAAAAGAGATCAAACATATATCAGCCGCTATGCTGCGCGGTGAAAGCGTAGGCATAACATCTGATTTTGATATACACGGCAGTATCCCGCATGGTTTGGAGCCGGATGCAAATACACAGTACGGCATATGTATTTCAGATGAGCCTGAACATATATATGCTCACACGCTGTGCCTTTTGCCAAAAAGAATAATTGTCGGGGTCGGGAGCCGCGCCGGAGCCGCTGAAAACGCGCTCATAGATCTGTTCAACGAGATATGCAGGCGATACAATATTCGAATAAAGTCTGTAGCGGCGATCGCAACAATAGATCTGAAGAGAAAAGAGCCGGCGGTAGTTTCATTGGCAGAGTATCTTGGAACAGAATTGAAGACATACTCGGCAGAAGAACTCGGAAAAGCCAAGGGAGATTTCACGGGTTCTGAATTTGTAAAGGCAATAACAGGCACAGATAATGTATGCGAACGGGCCGCGGTCGTGTGCGGTGCGGAGCTTGGAAGAAAAACAAATATACTTGTCAAAAAGACTATCGGAAAAGGAGTTACGGCAGCGGTGGCTGTAATGGATTGGAGTGTTGACTTTGAAGCTTGTGATGAGCGGAACTGATTTCAGAAATACGCCTTTGGCGCTTCGAGAGAAACTGAGCTTGGGTACTGAAGAGATAAAGGCAATGATCAAGGATGTATGCCGGGATGAAAATATACTCGGCTGCGCGGTGGTATCCACCTGCAACAGGATAGAAATATATTTATCATGTGATGAATATTTCGCAGATCCCGCGGAATTGCTTTTCAAAAGATGCGGCGAGAAAAAAGAGGATTATATCGGGAAGCTCAAAACAAGATACGGCTTTGATGCCGCGAGACATCTTTCAGAGGTCGCATGCGGGCTTCATTCAGCGATTATATGTGAGGAACAGATAGTCACACAGATCAACGAAGCCGCCGCGCTGAGCAGAGAAGCAGGTGGTATGGATGCTGTTTTGAATACTTTGTTCAGAAACGCCGTATCGTCCGGAAAAAGAGCGCTTACGGAATGTAAGGTGAGCGCGGTGCCGCCTTCCGCGGCTGCTCGTATGGCGGATATGGCTGAGATAATGTTCGGCGATCTGCGTGGGAAAAAAGCTCTTGTGATAGGCAGCGGAAAAATGGGATGTTTGACATCGGAAACATTGATAAAACGCGGATGTGATGTGAAAATAACGATACGATCCTATAGATCGGGTGAAAGCCATATACCGCGCGGAGCGGTACCGGTAGAGTATGCCGCAAGAGCCGCAAGTATCTCTGAGAGTGATATAGTTGTAAGCGCAACAAGAAGCCCGCATTTTACCATAACAGTCAATGATGTGATGGCGCTCCCGAGAAAACCAATGTGCATATTCGATCTGGCAGTGCCGAGAGATATAGAACCGGGTGTAAATGACATTATAAAGTGTTTTGACATAGATGATATCTACACGGAAAAGACAGGGATCGATCCCGAAGTGAAAGCGGTTTATTCGATAGCGGAGGAATATGCGGAGGATTTTATGCAGTGGGAAAAATTCAGGAGCATGCTCCCGGTCATAGAGGATATAAAAAGCACGGTCGGTGAGAGGGTAATAAATTCACATGAGTTTGCAGATATCAAGGTGCGGGAAGATCCGGAGCTTATAGCGAAAACAGCAGCGGAAAAGACGGCCGACCTGATCATCAAAGCGATACGTGAAAGTATAAGTATGGATGAGCTGAATATTTGTCTGAAAAGGATAAAAAACGGATCGCGTTTTTCGCGCAGGGAGTTGTACGGACAAAGAGGAGAGACTGATATATGAATAAGATCTATGTTGTGGGAATAGGCCCGGGCAGCAAGGAGGATATGACTTTCCGCGCGGTAAAGGCGATAAAAGACGCTGATATTGTAGTGGGATATAAAACCTATATGGGATTGATAAAAGAGCTTACAGAGGGAAAATCTATTGAGAGTTCAGAAATGATGCACGAGGTCGATCGCTGCAGAACAGCGCTGGAATATGCGAGGAGCGGGAAAACAGTCGCGTTGATATCCGGCGGTGATGCCGGAGTGTATGGTATGGCTTCTCTGATGTATGAGATATGTGAGAAATATCCGGAAGTGGAAATAGAAGTGGTACCCGGTATAACGGCGGCATGCAGCGGCGCGGCTCTTGTCGGCGCGCCGATAGCTCATGATTTTGCCGTTATAAGTCTCTCAGACAGGCTTACTCCTTGGGAAATCATAGAGAAGCGGCTGAAGCTGGCTGCGGAGGCTGATTTTGTGATATGCCTCTATAATCCGTCCAGCAAAAAGAGAAGCGGCCATTTGAAACGCGCATGCTGTTATATGCTTGGATATAAAGATCCGTCCGTGTTATGCGCTTGCGCCGTTAATATAGGCAGGGCGGGGGAGCGATATAATGTGTACAGTCTCGGCGAGCTTCAGGACGTGGATACAGATATGTTTACAACCGTATTTATAGGAAACAGCTCTACACGGCTTATAAACGGGAGACTTGTTACATCGAGGGGGTACCGGCTTTGAAGGTGACAGTGTTTTCCGGCACAGCGGACGGGAGAAAGCTCTGCGAATGGCTCACGGAGCAAAATGTGAAAGTAAAAGCTTGTGTTGCGACCGGATACGGAGCATCATTGATGAGCGGAACAGACGTACACGCAGGCAGACTTGATGAGCAGGGTATAGAAAAGATCATATCAGGCTCGGATATAGTGATAGATGCCACGCATCCCTATGCGGACAAGGTGACCCGCAATATCTCTGAGGCGTGTCGGGAAGCAGGGATCAGGTGTATGAGACTTGTACGTGAGGAGACAAAGTGCAGAGGCGCGATATATGTTGAAAGTGTAAGCGCTGCTGCAGAATATCTGAAAAATAAACATGGAAAGATCTTTGTGAGCACCGGCAGCAAGGAGCTGTATCGCTTTTCCGAGATCAGAAACAGAGTTTCAGCGCGTGTGCTTGACACGGATGATGTACGGAAGAAATGCGAATGTCTCGGTATAAAAGATATCATTTATAAAGCGCCTCCGTTTTCCTATGAGGAAAATATGAAAGATTTTGATGGGTGTAAATTTTTGGTGACAAAGGATGGCGGAAAAACGGGAGGTATGCCGGAAAAGCTCAAAGCGGCGGAAAGTCTGGGTATGACCGTTATTATCGTAAAACGTCCGGCGGAAGAAAACGACGGAATGGAATCTGAAGATATAAAGAAATATATGAAAAAAATATTGGAGGAAAGCAATGCAAAAGGTGACGGCTGGAAGCCGTGACAGCGTCCTTGCTGTCAGGCAGAGTGAGATAATCCTGGATCTGATACGGTCGAAAGTGCCGGGAACAGAAACAGAGCTTGTTACAATGAAGACGACCGGTGACAAGATCCTTGACAGAACACTGGACAAGATCGGAGGCAAGGGGCTGTTTGTTAAAGAGCTTGATTCGGCGCTTTTGTCAGGACGTGTGGATATAACCATACATAGTCTTAAAGACCTTCCGGCAGAACTTCCGGAGGGGATAAGGATAGCGGCGTATTCAAAACGTGAAGATCCTTGTGATGTGCTCATTTTGCCTGACGGGATATCACAGCTTAATGACAAGCTGCCCATAGGATGTGCGAGCAGCCGCCGCGCGGCGCAGCTGAAAGCGTTGTTTCCTGATATGGATATAAGACCCGTAAGAGGAAATGTCTTGACTCGGTTAAAAAAACTTGATTCCGGCGAGTATTCGGCGCTTGTGCTTGCAAAGGCAGGCATAGCGCGTCTTGGTCTTACGGAGCGGATAAGCAGAGAATTTACCGCGGAAGAGATGCTTCCTGCGGCGGGACAGGGTATAATTGCTGTGGAATGCCGTAAGGGAAATGATCATAGATTTTTAGAGCTGATAAATGACAGGGAATCACAAATATGCGCAGAGGCAGAACGGTCGTTCATAAAGGAACTGGGAGGCGGATGTTCGGCTCCTGCGGCGGCTTATTGTATTGTTGAAGATGATATGATATTTGTGACTGGAATGGATGTAAAAGACGGCAGAGTGGTAAAACGCAGTATAGAGGGCAAAGCGGAAAATGCGGAGGAGATAGGAAGAAAGCTTGCGTCTCTTGTGAGCCAAGCATCTTGAAAAATGTTTTGGAAAGGAGTGGTGAAAAATGCCGGGAAAAGTAACTCTGGTAGGAGCGGGTCCCGGAGATCCGGGGCTTCTTACACTCAAAGGGAAAGCGGCGTTGGAAAATGCTGATGTTGTGCTTTATGACAGACTGGCAGATAAACGGATAGTTGAACTTGTGCCTGAACGATGTGAAAGAATATATGTGGGAAAGCGAAGCGGAGAGCATACGGTCGGTCAGGATGATATAAACAGAATGCTTTTGGAGCATGCGCTCAACGGAAAAAATGTTGTCCGTCTTAAAGGCGGTGACAGCTTCGTCTTCGGGCGCGGGGGAGAGGAGCTTGAGTTGCTCTGTAAGAATAATATCGATTTTGAAATTATACCGGGAGTGACCTCGGCTGTGGCGGTGCCTGAATATGCAGGTATACCGGTAACGCACAGGGGCGCATCGTCATCTGTGCATATTGCGACCGCGCATACGAAGCAAGGCAAAAACCCGGATATTGATTTTAAAAAGTATGCCGGTATAGGCGGAACGCTTGTATTCTTAATGGGCGCGTCATTGCTCGGTTTTATAGTAAACGGGCTTATGGATGCGGGTATGGACAAGTACACTCCGTGTGCCGTAATAGAGCGAGGCACAACTCCAATGCAGAAAAAGACATTGGGAACATTATGTGATATAGAAAAAAAGGCGGGAAAGCCCGAAAGTCCGGCAGTTATAGTTATAGGAGGCGTATGTGAGCTAAGCGAGAAATTTGACTGGTATTCGAGGCTCCCGCTGCGAGGTAAAACCATAGCGGTCACAAGACATGAAGAACATTCCAGCGGCCTTTCGGGTATGCTTCGCGAACTTGGAGCCGATGTTATCGAGTGTCCGTGTATTCATATAGAAAGTCTTATCGACAGAAAGACGGCACTAAGGATAAAAAGGGAGCTTCCCAAGTATGATATAGTGGTCTTTACGAGCGCGAACGGAGTGAAAACGGTGATGGAAGGATTGTATTCCATAGGCTGTGATGCAAGAGCGTTTGGGGAATCCAAGATAGCTGTCATAGGCGGCGCGACATCGCTGGCATTTAAAAAATACGGAATAAACGCAGATATAATGCCTGAAAAGTACAGCGGAAAAGCGCTTGGCAGAGCGCTTGCAAAAGCTGCAAAGCGAGGCGGCAGAGTGCTGCTTTTGCGCGCTGAAAGCTCAAATAAGGATCTTGACAGCGTTTTGGATCAGTCGGGGATAGATCACAGTGAGATAAAGGTGTACAAAACGGTATCGGAGTGTGAGTTGAACATTACCGAGCTTATAAATCGTAAAAAAATAGATTATGTTACGTTTACGAGCGGTTCAACAGTACGCGGGTTTATGCAGTTTCATGAATATGCTGAACTTTCATTGTTTAAAGCCGTATGTATAGGTGATGTGACAGCAACGGAGGCAAAAAAATATGGAATGAGCTGTATAACGGCGGAAAATTCTTCGATCGAAGCTATGACTGAAGCGATCATTAATGATATAAAGGGACAGACAGAGGTTAAAAATGGCTGAATTTAAATATATCGCTCCCGACCATATAGAGGAGCGTAGTATGGAGATCATAGAAGAACAGCTTGGGGATATTAAAATTTCTCCTGAGAACAAGACGGTACTAAAACGTGTGATCCATACCACAGCAGATTTTGATTATGTAAAAAACTTGAGATTTTCGGACGGAGCTGTTAAAATCGGTATAGATGCGCTCAAGAACGGAGCGCATATAATAACAGATACAAGTATGGCGCTGTCGGGGATAAACAAAAGGATCCTGGGTTCATTGGGCGGAGAAGCACATTGTTTCATAGCAGATCCTACAGTGGCAGAAACAGCAAAAGCCCGCGGTGTCACGCGGGCCAGCGCGGCAGTTGAGTATGCATGTTCTTTAGGAGATGATCTGATATTCGCGGTAGGTAATGCGCCTACCGCATTGATAAAGCTGGATGAGATGATAAAGGCACACAGGATAATGCCAAAGCTGGTAATAGCCGTACCCGTGGGGTTTGTCAATGTGGTGGAAGCAAAAGAGCTCATAATGGAAAATGGTGTGCCGTATATTGCGGCTGCCGGAAATAAAGGCGGCAGCAATGTCGCGGCTGCCATCTGCAACGCGCTTTTGTACATGATCAAAAGATAACAAAATATTTCCGCAGCGGATGAAACGGAGGTTTTGAAAATAGGTGAGATAAACGAAAGAGCAAAACGCGCTATACTTGTCGTGAGCTTTGGCACGAGTTATAAAGAGACGAGGGAAGCGACGATAGGTTCGATAGAAAGAGAAATAGGAGCTGAGTTCCCGGATCATGAGATAAGGCGGGCGTTTACGAGTGAAAAGATCATAGCTAAGCTCAAATCAAGAGATGGCATTAAGATAGATAATGTGGATCAGGCATTGAAAAAGCTTGCAGATGAAGGCTATGAGGATGTGATAGTGCAGCCTACATATGTGGTAAACGGATACGAGTATGAGCTTATGAGGCATGAGGCGGAGGCGTATAAGGAGAGATTCAGATCGATTCTGATAGGTGAACCGCTGTTGTCGACAGATCTTGATTATGACCGTATGATAGACGCGATCGCCGATGAAACACCGGAGCTGAAAGATGAAGATACAGCCACAGTGTTTGTCGGGCATGGCACAGAGCATTGCGCGAATTCCGCATATGCCGCGTTAGCATATCATATGCTGTCCAGAGGGTATAAAAACTGTTTTGTGGGGACTGTTGAAGCTTTCCCTGATCTCGGTGATGTGAAACGCAGGCTGAGGAACAGCGGCGTTTCAAAAGTTGTGTTAAAGCCGCTTATGATCGTTGCCGGCGACCATGCCGTAAGCGATATATGCGGTCATGGAGAGGGAACATGGTATTCTGAGCTGGGAAAAGAGGGATATAAAGTATCCTGCGAGATGCAAGGTCTCGGTGAGTACAGTGGTATACGAAGGATGTTCGCAGAGCGTATAAGAGCTGCTGTTGATAACGAGTAGATTACATATTCAAACATATGGGCGGAGTGTAGCAAATGAGTAAGCTGAAGAGAGGATATACTACAGGCACCTGTGCCGCGATAGCGTCAAAGGCTGCCGTAAGGATGCTTTTGTCAGGACAACGCGTGAAGTCTGAATCGGTCATAACTCCTTCGGGCGAGGATATTGAAGCGGAAATATATTGTGCCGAATTGAACGGAGGAGCCGCGGTATGCGCTGTGCGCAAAAATTCCGGAGATGATCCTGATGTTACGGACGGGATGCTGATATATTCGACCGTAACACTGAATGATGGGGGGATATCAATAGACGGCGGTGAGGGTGTAGGAAGAATAACGAGGCCGGGACTGCAAAGACGCGTGGGAGAAGCGGCTATAAATAATGTTCCGAGAAAAATGATCGCTGACTCGGTGACTGAAGTTTTACATGAGTATGGAGCTGAAGGAGGAGCAGATGTTTTGATATCTGTACCGGGAGGTCAAGAGATCGCTGAGAAAACTTTCAATCCGAGACTTGGTATAGAGGGAGGAATATCTATCCTCGGCACCACAGGTATAGTTGAGCCGATGAGTACAAGAGCGCTGATAGACACAATAGATGTCGAATTAAGTTTTAAAAAGGCTAACGGGACTAAATATGTGATCGTAACACCGGGTAACTATGGAAGAGATTATATAATGGATACCATGGGGACAGATATAGATGCCGCGGTCAAATGCAGTAATTTCATTGGCGAGACGATCGATCTTGCGGCTGAAAAGGGTTTTAACGGTATGCTTCTGATAGGTCATGCGGGCAAGCTTATAAAGCTTGCGGCGGGTATCATGAACACACATTCACGTGTTGCGGACGGCAGAGCCGAGATAATCTGCGCGCATGCCGCGCTTATGGGTGCGCCGAAAGGTGTTCTTGAGCGGATCATGGGGAGTGTGACTGTGGATGAGGCATCAGCGGCTCTTGAAGAATGCGGCTTATTAAGAAAAGTAATGAAAAGCATCGGTGAGCGTATCGATTTTTATCTTAATAGGCGATGTGCAAACCGCATGGAATACGCGTTTATTGTATTTTCTAATGTTTACGGCGAGCTTTGCCGCGGAGGGAATGAAGATGTTATGAGGGAGGCTCTGAATGAAAATCTATCTTATAGGCATTGGGATGGGAAACGGAAACACGATGACTGAGGACGCGCGAAATGTTCTTGAGCGGTCAGATGCGTTTATAGGATCAAAAAGGGCTCTTGAGCTTGTTAAAAACATAGACAAGCCTGTTTTTGAATCGTATAAGCCCGATGATATATCAAAGTATTTGTCGGAGCATGGTGAATATAAGGAGGTTTCCATCCTGCTTTCGGGTGACACGTCATTTTACAGCGGAGCGAAACGCTTGAGGAAGAGACTAAGGGGACACAAAACAGAGATCTTGCCGGGGATATCATCATTTTCATATATGTGCGCAAAGATCGGTACAGCGATAGAGGACACAGAGGCGGTAAGTCTGCATGGAACAGACAAAAGCTTGATGTGCAGGATAAGGGACAACAGATACACGTTTGCACTGCTTGGCAGAGCGGCGGAGGCTAAAAAGATATGCAGTGATCTCGGCGCTTTCGGTCTTGATGACTGTGTTGTGCATATCGGTTCGAGGTTGGGATATGAAGACGAGTGTATAATCAACACATTGCCCGCGGAGTATGACGGAGGGGCGGCTGATCCGGCGGCGATGTTGATAGATAACCCTCATAATAACAACTTTATAGGAAAACACTTGAGTGACGAAGAATTTATTCGCGGTGGTGTTCCAATGACAAAGTCTGAGATACGCGCATTGAGTATCGTTGCGTTGGATACAGAGCCGAACAGTGTCGTATATGATATAGGGGCAGGCACGGGCTCGGTGTCGATAGAACTGTCTTTAAGGTCACATGATATAACTGTATATGCAATAGAACGAAATGAGGAAGCTTTAAAGCTTATATCGGAGAACAGACGAAAATTTTGTGCCGATAATATAAAAATAGTAAACGGCGAAGCTCCGGAAGCTCTTTCGGAACTGCCTCCTCCGGACAGTGTGTTTATAGGCGGGAGCGGAGGAAGACTTGACAAGATAATTGAGGCGGTCATCGAAAAAAACAGGGACACAAAAATCGTTGTGAACGCAATATCCCTTAATACAGCTTCGGCGGTCATAGATATTGCGGAAAGGCTGGGCTTGGACGCGGAGGCTTCTCTTATAACGGCCGCTCATTCAAAAAGAGCGGGAAAAAGCATGCTTATGTTTGGCGAAAATCCTATATATATATTTAAGCTACGGAGGAAAAACAGTGATGATTATTGATATTTCCCGTATCGCGTTTGTGTCTGCGATGAGCGGAGGAGGAAAAACGACGGCGGCATGTGCAATTATGAGAGCTATGGTAAAAATGGGTCTTAAGATCGCGCCGTTTAAGTGCGGACCCGATTATATAGACCCGATGTATCATTTTGCCGCATCAGGCAGAGAGAGCGCGAATCTTGATTTGTTTTTTTCAGCGCCTGACGAGATACGTAATATATTTGCCGAAAATACGGAAAATTGTGATGTTGCGGTCATTGAGGGAGTTATGGGATACTATGACGGAAGAGCAATGGATTCAACAGCCGCAAGCACATATGAGATCGTCAGGACTCTTGGCGCGGCTGCTGTACTTATTTTGCCGGCGCGTGGGATGGCATACACAGTTATACCGGTAATAAAAGGATTGACAGAGTTCAGAAACGACAGCAAAATAAAAGCGGTGATCCTGACCGGAGTGACGGGAATGACATATAGTATGCTGAAACCGGTTATTGAACGCGAAACAGGGATCGCGGCGGCGGGGTATATACCTAAACTTGAAAATACAACAGAGAGCAGACATTTGGGTCTTACGCTGCCATGGGAAAATGATCGGGAAGAGCTCGAGAAAAATGCTGAGACTGTAAAGCAAACGGTTGATCTGGAGCTGCTTATCAAGATCGCGTCAGAGGTCCCGGAGATCTGTGTGCAAAGGCGTAAATTCAGATCCGGTGAAAGTGTTAAGATAGGTGTTGCTTTTGACCATGCCTTTTGTTTTTATTATAAGGACAATATAGATATTCTGAAACAAATGGGAGCCGAGATAGTGCATTTCAGCCCATTGTCCGATCCATGTGTGCCGGATGATGTATCCGGTATCATTTTGGGTGGAGGCTATCCCGAGCTTTATGCGGGAAAGCTTAGTAAAAACACAAAAATAATGAAGAGCATTCGTGAGAATATAGCAGGAGGAATGCCTTGCATAGCCGAATGCGGCGGATTTATGTATCTGCATGATCATATTGAGGATATAAATGGTGAGAATGTTCGTATGGCTGGAGTTATCAACGCTGACGCCGTTAAAAAAGATAAGCTTGTCAGGTTCGGATATGCGGATCTTACAGCTATGCATGATAGCGCATATTTGAAAAAGGGCGAGACTATAAAATCGCATGAGTTTCATTATTGGGATAGTAATGATAACGGAAACGGATGTCTGGCAGAAAAACCAAGCCGAAAAAGAAGTTGGGAATGCGTGCATGCAAAAGGAAAGCTTTTTGCTGGCTTTCCGCATATATATCTGCGTTCAAACGATATGTTTGCAGAGCGTTTTCTGGATGAATGCAGAAGATTTGCACGATGATAGAGCTTATAACAGGAGGAAGCGGAAGCGGAAAATCGGAGTATGCCGAACGGCGCATATGCTTGGCTCATGAAAAAAATATGGAAAGGCCGCTTGTATATATAGCCACTATGCAGCCGTATGGAGCGGAGGGACACGAACGTGTAAAGCGTCACAGAAAAATGCGGCGTGGAAAGGGATTCGATACGGTCGAATGCTACAAAGACATAGCCGGCTTGAACATAACTGAAGGTTCGGATGCTATCCTGGAGTGTATCGGGAATCTTGTCGCAAACGAAATGTTTTCGTCCGAAACAGCGGATGCGGGCTGCGTATCGAGGATAAAGCGGGGGATAGACACGCTTGCTCGAAACTGTAAAAATCTTTGCATAGTTACAAATGAAGTATTTTCGGACGGGATAAAATATGATGCCGGTACTGATATGTATATGCGCGCGATAGCTGAGGTAAATATGTACATAGCATCTATCGCTGACAGAGTTACCGAAGTGGTATTCTCTGTACCTATAACTATCAAATAAAGGGGACATAAAATGCTAAGATCAATTATTATCGCATTTTCAATGTATTCAAAGATACCAATGCCGAAGGTGGAATGGGATGAGCGCTCCATGCGGTATGCAATGTGCTTTTTTCCGGCAGTAGGCACGATCCTTGGGGCAGCAGCTGTGGTGTTGAGTTTGCTGCTGAAATATTTGGGAGTTGGTGAGATGCTGTTCGCATCAATAATGACAGTGTTTCCTATAGTTTTTACGGGCGGTATACATATGGATGGATTTATCGATACTTCCGACGCTCTGGCATCGTATGCTGAAAGAGAAAAGCGACTTGAGATCTTAAAGGATCCGCATGTAGGCGCGTTTGCTGTGATAAAAGCTGCTGTTTATTTCATGCTCATGTTCGGAATATGGAGCGAAGCGGCAACAGATGATATTTTGATCGTCTCATTGGGATATATACTTTCACGCGCATTGAGCGGATTGTCTGTTGTGACATTTCCTCTTGCAAAAAGTACAGGATTGGCAGCTATGTTTTTGGATGCCGCCGATAAGAAACGGACGGCAGCGGCCCTTATATGCTGGGCCGTTGCCGCGGCTGCGGCTGCGGTTTTCGTAGACTGGAAACGGGGCTTTGCTATGATCATAGCCGCTGCTGCTGTGTTTTTGATATATAGACAAATGAGTATAAAAAGATTCGGAGGAATAACCGGAGATCTGGCGGGCTGGTTTTTGCAGCTGTGTGAGGCTGTGATATTGGCATTCGTAATAATTTCTGGGAGGCTAATATGATATTTATAACAGGAGGAGCGTATCAGGGGAAACAAAGATTTGTGACTGATGTTCTCGGAATAGCGCCGGAACGGGCTTTGTTTAACGCCCATGAATATATTGCAAAAGCGCTTGAAAACGGAGAAGATGCTGAAATATTGATCGATGGTATCTTAAGTCGCGGAAATATAGAGGCTGTTACGTGCAATGAGATCGGTATGGGAATAGTTCCTGCCGACAGCGGTGAGCGAAGACGGCGTGAAGTCACCGGGAGGATCATGTGCCGTTTTGCTGAGAGAGCGGATATGGTTTACAGATTGGTCTGCGGTATACCTGTAAAAATTAAATAGGAGAATACAAATATGTTTATCGTTTATTCTATTGCGGCGCTTGCGGCAGGATTTATTCTTGATTGTATTTTCGGTGATCCGCATTGGAGATTTCATCCTATATGTATCATAGGAATTTTAATATCATCGCTGGAGGATCCGCTGCGCGGAGCATTCAAAAAAAATGAACGCGGCGAGGCAGCTGCGGGAACGGTGATGGTCTTGATAGTGTGTATCGTAGTCACAGCTGTTTCAGTGGCAATATCCGCGGCGGCGTATCATATAAGTCCGTGGCTGTATATGATATGCGAGAGTCTTATGTGTTGGTTTATCGTAGCGGCGAGGTCGCTGAAGAAAGAGAGTATGAGTGTCTATTATGTGCTTGAAAAAGGCAGCTTGG
>CAJFNT010000160.1 GCA_904395315.1 uncultured Clostridia bacterium | reverse complement strand
TATTCACCGGCGTTCAACAATAACCCGGAGAATGCTGAGAAAGCGGATGAGTACGGCATAGTTATGGGCTCGTCGCACTGTGAGATGCTTTTACGCAATAATATGGGCGAGCTTCTGGAGTTCCAGAACGAGTGGATAGCCGAGCACCCGGATGCGAAGCTGTACATGTATCATGACGGAAGTCTTGACGCGGATGTTGCGTATGATTATACGGATGTCGATGCGGAGGGAAATCCGGTAGACAATAAGCAGTTTGTAGAGGATTACTGGCGTGAGCGTATACGTGCAAACGGCGGTTATGAGAACGTATACACGATATGTATGCGCGGCGTGCATGACGGAACATGGAATCCGGTAAACGCCGACACCGACGAGGAGAAGATAGCTCTTCTGGAGGAAGTCATAGCGAAGCAGCGAGAGATCCTTTCTGAGGAGATAGGAAAACCTGCGGAGGAGATACCTCAGGTATTTATCCCGTATAAGGAGATCATGGATCTATACAACAAGGAAATAGATATTCCGGATGATGTAACGATCATGTTCACAAACGATAACTATGGGCATATCCGCCAGGGCTTTAATGCAGAGGAAAGCGCAAGAAGCGGCGGAGGCGGCATATACTATCATGTAAGCTATCACGGCAGACCTTCCGATCTGCTTTGGAACGGCAGCACGCAGCTCGGGCTTATCAAGGAGGAAATGACAAAGGCTTACGACAGCGGAGCAGACACTATATGGCTGCTCAATGTGGGACCGTTAAAGCCGTTTGAGAATCAGATGGAATACTTCCTCGATCTCGGAAGGAATATAGATGAACTGAGAAATACGAGCATAAGAGATTATGTGGCTGACAATGCACAGAGGTATTTCGGGTTTGATGAGACACAGGCGTATGAATATGCTGATATTCAGTGCGAGCGTCTGGAGCTTGTAAACGGACGCCGCCCTGAGTTCTATCAGCAGGGACTTTTCTCTCTCGCGGGTTACGGCGACGAGGGACAGAAAATAATCGATGCGTATGCAGAGCTGCTTGAACGCAGTGAAGCGCTGTATGCTTCGCTGCCCGAGGAAAAGAAAGCGGGATACTACGAGCTTCAGCATTACGCGGTAAAATCTGCGTATAATATTGCGATGAACTACATAAACGCGGACCGTTCCATACTTTATAAGGAACAGGGAAGAGGAGCCGGAGTGAATAAATACGCCGCTCTCTCCGAAGCGCACGGCAGAACGGCAATAGAGGCGGATATTGCGGAATATAACGCGATAGAGAACGGTAAATGGACAGGTATCATAGATCCGTTCGTTACAAAGGGCGCGCTCAATGCGTCATGGAACATTCCGATCGCGGCGGCGGAGTCTGAAACGGTGTCAGAGCTTCCATATACGGAAATGGGTATCGCCGTTGAGGATCAGCAGGATATAAATTCAGCTCCGGAACTTGCGTTCTCAGGATATACAAAGGATGTAAGGTTCATAGATATATTCAACAAGGGTACAGGCTCGTTTGACTGGAAGGTATCGGCGGACGCTGACTGTATAATATTCAATAAGGACAGCGGAACCGTTTACGATGATGACAGGATATATGCTGGGATCGACTGGAGCAAGGCTCCCGCGGGCGTAAGCACGGCAAACATAACGATAACAAGATATATAGGTGAAACAGAGGTGCAGTCGGCGACTGTCGCGGTAACTATCAATAATGATGTTGAGCAGCTGCCGGAGAAGACATATGCTGAGGCGAACGGATATGTTTCGATCGAGGCTGAGCATTACACTAACAGTGTCACAAAGACGATCGAGGGTGGCGGTATGACAGACGGCGTCGTGACCGGTGACACACCGAGGCTCATTACCGATAAGGCTGATGGCGTGGGCATGATCGCTGTATACGGTTCCGACGGAACGCTTTCATCGATGAAGATCGCAAGCGGATATTTTGACGGCGCGTATACGTTTGACAGTGCCATAGCGCCCGGCATCGGTGAGACTGTGAAGGGAATGGTATGGACTTCGCTTGAGAATATGAAACCTATAGGTGATGCATACGGATTGGCACAGGAGCAGGATGGCACGGTATATGGTTGGCAGGAGCAGGATGATCTCGGCAGAAGCGGCACGAGCATGAAGTTCATGCCCAATGCTGCAGACAGCATATCCGATAACAGCGCGTATCTTGAATACGATGTTTACTTTGAAAGCGCGGGCACGTTCAATGTTGACGTATACCGTATACCCACACTTAACGAGCGTGGAAGCGTAAACTTCGGATTAGGCATAGACAACAGTGAACCGGCTACTTTGGAGGGCTATAACAGATATTATAACAACTCAAACGGAACAGACCGCTGGGGCAGCTCTATTTTAAATAACAACGAGACTTTGACGACCACAGTCACCGTGGATGAGCCGGGAATACATAAGATAAAGCTTTACGGCATAGATACGGGCGCGGTCGTTGACAAGATAGTTATAACGACGGGTGAGAAGTACGATTCGTACTACGGTGCGCCCGAGAGCTACAATACAACATATAATAACGAGGCGGCAGAAATGCCTGCGGCATCGGAACCTTCAACAGGGATCACGGGAGATGTGACGGCTCTGTTCACACCGCAGCTTTACACAGCGGGTGTAAGTATAGAAGACGGCGCTGTAACGGGTGTTGATATGATAAAGCTTGCAGGTATAGAGAGTGCGCAGATCACAGTTGCGGCATATGATGTTGACGGCGTGATGCTTGGCAGCTCGACCGTAACGGGTGATTTCTCGGATACGGCAGTAAACGGTAAAGTGACGGTGCCTGTTTCGCTCGGTGTTCCGGAGAACGCTGCTGAACTGCAGGTAATAGCGTATGACGGACAGGGAACTCTCAACGCGCTGGCTCCTTCTTATTCTATGAATATGGATTCGTTGTCACTCATGGCGCTCTATGACGGCGGAAAGGTGGAGCTTGTATCAGATCTCGGTCAGTATATTGGAAGGGAAGCGCTGTGCATGATAACGGATGATTCCGATGGCAGCATCGCATATATCAGACAGGAGACGGTCAAAGACGGCACCTTCAAGACTATCAACACGGGAGAGCTTGACGGTACATACAATGTAAACATCGGTGTTGCGGGAGACGGGATCGTGATATCCGAAAAAGCATACACTGCCAAGAATATAGAGACGGATAATCCGGAGAAGAGCGATACGATCTATTCATGGGATTTCTCAGATGCGTCGCAGACTGCGAGTGAGGGAAGCAATATCCCGGTACTTGGCGGCAATGCTGTATACGACAGCGCAAACGGAGCTGTTAAAATGACTTCAACAGATAAGTCGGGCGGCACACTCGGCGTAACGTTCAGCGAGCCTGTAAAGGTCACGCAGGGAGAGAAGATAACGGTCGTTTCAAAGATCGCCTACGGAAGACAGAGCGGTAAGTATATGGATTACACCATTACTGACTCGAACGGAAACGAGCTTATCGGTTCGCATATCTGTATATATTCATCGAGCAGCGCACAGTCGTTGCGCATCGGAGGAAATGAGCTCTTAGAGAGCGGATTTCCGGCAGGTATTATAACAAATAATAAAGATAATGATGGTATAAAGAATGGATATACAACGTTCGCCACGGTGCTTTCGCCCGATACGAACACCATAACGCTTACGGTATCGAATGATGAGGGAGAGACCACCTACAGTGGTAGATTCCCAGTGGGAACGAGCTATGATGTGGGAGCGCTCAATTTTTCAACAACGCAGACGTATACGTCAAGAAGCTGCTATGTTGACGACATTTTGGTAGCGAAAACAAAGGCGGCAAGCTACGCGATGGATTTTGCGGTAAATGATGCCGAGGGAAAAGAAGTAAGCGGTGCGGCTGTGACTGTAACGGATGCGAAGTATGGTACTGTAATAGCGCCGGAGAGCGACGGAACGTACCATCTCTGTGACGGTGTTTACAGCTACACCGTAACGGCTGATGGATATGAGCCGGTAACGGAAACGTTGGGGCTTTCGCCGGCAACACTCTCAAAGACGATAACTGTCACAATGGGTAAGTCAGGGTCATTTGACCCTGATCCCACACCGAGCGCTACATCAGAGCCGGCACCAACGGAAACAGCAGATCCGGGTGAAGAACCGACACCTACCGCGCCCGTATCGTCGGATTACGATAATACCGCCGGCAGCTGGAAGTTCGATTTCGGCGCTGATACGGCTGACGGATTTATAGGCGTTAGCGCCGATAAGAGTTATACTGATAATCTCGATTACGGATTTATCGGTATAAAGGAGGAAGATTACAAGCTCTCCGCAGGCGAGTATATGGACGGTTTCCGTATGCTTGAGGGACAGGTGATAGAGCTTGCAAACGGCAGCGGAACGGACTCGGAAGAGCCGAATAATGATTTCGTTGCAGTCACAGATCCGCAGTATCCTATACGCTTTAACATGAGTGTTGAAAACGGCGGGTACTATAATGTAAAGGTGACGCTTGCAAATGCCAGCCAGACTGAGCCTGCGTATATGACGCTCATGACCGAGCGCAGACATCAGCTCCTTACTGACAAGGAGATACCCGCGGGCGGAACACTTGAGTGGGAGTTCAGCGTGGATGTTAAAACATATTACTGGAAGGCGCTCAACGGACAGTATAAAGATGACACCTTGAGTATCGAGGTAGCGGGCAAGAACGCGGCTATAGCGTCGATGGAGGTAAGCAAGGTCGATGAAGGCGGCACTACTCTCTGGATGATAACCGACTCCACCGGCTGCGACCAGCCAACGAATTTCCCATATGTAAACATAAACAGTCTTGCCGGAGTAGGGCAGGGGATAACAAAGTACCTCCCGGCTGATATCGCGCTCTCAAATCAGGGCGACGGCGGACTTGCATCGAATGACACTAATCACTATAACTGTGCAAAGAATGGGTTCAAAGCGGGCGATTATCTCTATGTCGAATATGGACACAATGAGACAAGCGTTGATAATTATACGAAGAACCTTGAGAAATATTATAACGACTGTCATGACGCGGGGGTAAAGATGATAGTTGTGGGACCGATCGACCGTTGCCAGACAAGTCAGTTCGACGCTGATACAGGAACATGGTCGCCGTCGGGGCTTACAAATTATTCGGCAGCCGGGAAGGCGTTCGTTGAGGATAAGATAGCGGACGGCGCGGATGATATAGCGTTTGTGGATCTTAATGCACCGTGGATAGAGTTCCTGAACGAGACAACAAAGAGGGTAAGCGATATACGCGGAGAAGGCATATATGAGGCGAACAGCGCTTACTATTACTACAGGCTCAAGGCGAGCGGTATAGACACAACGCATATAAACGAGGCGGGCGCGGATGCTGCGGCACATATCTTCTTCGATGAGGCAAAGAAGATCGTCGAGGCAGGCGGCGTACAGGCGGAGGTCTTGAGAGATCTTGTTGACGGTATGAGAGACAATGAACAATATATTGTTCCGGATGAGATCATAGCGGCGGGACCTGTTGGGGAGAACAGCTATTATCCCGAAAGCCCTATGCAGGTATACGACGGCTATGAGGCAGAGATAAGAGGCGCGGAATTCAATGGGAATGAGCTTGTCAGTGTAACAGCGAATGTTGAGTATTACACGGGGCTCGAGAAAAAGGACATACCGTACGCGGTAGCCGTTGCCGATATGTATGATGCAGATGGAGAGCCTGCCGGAACGTATTATTCTACGACAGGCACCAAGTACGATACCACAAACAGCGGCGGAACATTTACGTTCGAGTTTGAGGACGGCGCCGTAATGCCGGAGGGCGGATCGTACAACATCCATCTTCAGGGCTTAACGAATGACAATGAAGTCATGAATGGTGACGAATATAGGATATCCGACTATTTCACTCCGGAATCCGCATCAAATATGTATATGATAGGTGATCTCGAGGATATAGAGCTTCCAGATACTTTCGATTATTACGGAGTAAGAGAAGGAGCGGATCTTGTCGGAAACAACGGCTGGTATATGGTAGGCAGCGCAACAAGATCGGCGACGCTCGAAAAGGATGGCGAGCTTGGCTATGCGCAGCTCACAAAATCATCGACAAGCGGATCATATATCGTATACCGTGCATTTGACAGTGCAGTAAGCAGCGGAAAGCTCATCCTTGAAACAGATCTGTATTACGAGAGCGGTCTGATGCGTTTCATACTGTCGAATAAGACCAGCAGTCCAAACAGCGGCTATGACAGAAGGATCGACTGCTTCACGATAGACAACGGCATGGTACTTGACAGCGACAGTAATGAGCTGGGAGAATTTTCGTCAAATGAGTGGGTGCATGTAAGATATGAGCTTGATCTTGACTACGGGACACAAAAGCTTACGATAGGAGAAAATACATATGATTACGCCGCGGTGGGACTCGATTCTCTTGATCCCGACGGAGTGACGGTGACAAGACTGCAGCAGCTAAACATTTCCGGCAATTCAAGCTCGGAGCTGCATGCAAGGATAACGAACATATCCGTAAAGACCGAGGCAAACGGCGGTCTGCCGGACATGACGCTCACGCTTGTTGAACCGGCTTCTGAGGAAGGAACGGTATCTATAGCGGGCAGCGAAGGACTTGAGGCGGTCGGAGCTATGAACAGCACAGTTACGATCTCCGCGGTCCCGAACGACGGATACCTTTTCGTTGGCTGGTTCGATGAAAATAGCGAATTGGTTTCCGGGAATCCCACGGCAGATATCAGACTGCACAGAGATGTTGAGCTCACGGCGAAGTTCGAGCCGGACAACGATCCTATAGAGTATGCGTACAGAGAGACCTTTACAGCGATCTCTACCTCAACGCTTGCCGAAAACGGATGGGTATCACCGAATGCACAGTCGTCAATGACGGTGGAAACTGATGATGATCACGGCAATTACTTGCATTTTGCACCGAGCACGACAAGAAACATGAAACTCACTTTGCCGGAGGGGATCATACCTGAGGAGCCTTATGTTATAGAGATGGATCTTGGCATGAGCAGCGGCAACAGCTCGATGTCGGAATTTGCAGTGATCACTTCGGATACGGATGTACCGAATAACAGCAACGTTACGGGCGGATATTTGTTTAAGCTCAGCTCGACCGAAAAATCGTATTCAAACACTACTGCTATGCCATGGACTGTGAACGATAATGCCGATGATACGGTAACTTTCACACAGAGCGGCACAAATCCCACATGGGTACACCTTAAAATGACAGTGGATCCGTCAACGGGTGAGGTCAATGTGGTGATCACTGAGAATGAGCAGGAGATATATAACAATACTTTGCAGGCTGTGGACACTTCAAGTAATGCTGTGGTTGGATTTAATTTCAAGGCCGGACGAGCATACTCAAAGTGTCAGTTCGACAACATAAGGATCTATACGGCAGATCAGATCGCCGAATAAAAATGAACTCTGCCGCGTATTGTGCGCGGCAGGGCATCATCAGACAGAGAAAGGAAACATAGATTATGAAACCGTTTATGGATGAGGATTTTATGCTGGGTAACGATACTGCTGTAAAGCTGTATCACGAGCATGCTGAAAAAATGCCTATTTTCGATTATCATTGCCACTTAAGCTCTCAGATGATGTATGAGGACAAGCCGTTTGATAATATCGCGCAGATATTTCTTGGCGGCGATCACTATAAGTGGCGGTATATGCGCTCCAACGGTATAGATGAGGAGTACATGACTGGCTCGAAGAGCGACTATGAGAAGTTCAAGGCGTTTTGCGGCTGTCTGCAGTACGCAATAGGCAACCCGCTTTATCATTGGACCCATCTTGAGTTAAAACGCTATTTCGGCGTGGATGAGGTGGTTACTGACGAGACTTGTGACACTATTTGGGAGAAGTGCAACAAGGTCATAGCCGACACGCAGATGAGCCCGGCAAAGCTTATAAATCGATCGAATGTTGCAGTCATCTGCACAACCGATGATCCCGTAGATTCACTTGAGTACCATAAGAAGATCGCCGAAAAGGGACATATAAACGCAAAGGTGCTTCCGGCACTGCGACCGGACTTCCTTTTGAATATTGAGAAGGACACCTTCTGCGGATATATCGGAAAGCTTTCTGAGGCGAGCCGTATTGAGATCAAGGATTATGAGGATGTTATAAAGGCGGTATACGCAAGGATCGAGTATTTCCATTCAATGGGGTGCCGCATAAGTGATCATGCGCTCGACGGCGTTCCGTTCAACAGGGAATACAGCGCCGATGAGGTGTTTAAGAAAGCTGCAAGAGGAGAAAAGATAAGCAAGAATGAGGCGGACGCGTATAAGTGTGAAACGTTCATTCGCCTTGGAGCAAAGTATAAGGAGCTAGGATGGGCAATGCAGCTTCATATAGGCGCGCTTAGGAACAATAATTCGCGTATGTTCAAGAAGCTCGGTGCCGATACCGGTTTTGACTCGATCGCGGATTATTCGATCGCCGCGGATCTGTCCGCTCTGATGGACGCTATGGAAAGCGCGGACGGGCTGCCGAAAACGATACTGTACACTCTTAATCCGAAGGACAATTACGTGCTTGCGACTATGCTCGGAAATTTCCAGAGCAGTGAAACACCCGGAAAGGTCCAGTTCGGCTCGGGCTGGTGGTTCAACGATCAGCGTGACGGCATGCGGGAGCAGATGAAGGCTTTTGCAAACCTTGGCGCTTTGTGCAGGTTCGTGGGTATGCTCACCGATTCAAGGAGCTTTTTGTCCTATACCCGTCACGAATATTTCAGACGTGTGCTCTGTAACCTCATAGGTGAATGGGTAGAGAACGGCGAGTTCCCGGCGAACTATAAAATCCTCGGAAAGATAGTTGAAGACATATGCTTCAACAATGCTAAAGCGTATTTTGGTATAGAAATATAATGGACTAAGCCTGTATATCGTAAAAAGTATCGTTCAAAAAGCAAGAATTGTTTGTAATCGTATCTAATAAAGCAATATAAGACGGGCATTTGTATACGAATGAATGTATAATATTTATATGTTCGGAAGATAGGTATATCGGAAGAACAGATGATATGCGTAAGGCTAAGGTTATAAAACAAGTGTATCTTTTAAGAGAATAATTTCATCAAAGGATACTGTATCATCGGTCTTGAACAGTGCCGGTTTAAGTTCTGTCAATGACCTTTTGACTCGCATACACACTAACAGCCGCGCTTCTGGCAGGATGGGCGGCAGCCGGGGCAAAAAGACCGATAAAAAACAAAAAGGCAGCGCGGGATTTTATTCCTCTCTCCCCCGGCGCGGCCTTTTTTGCGTTTTAGGCGATAATATTATGGTAAAAAATAATCTAAAAAAAAATATTTGTTAATTTCCTATGAATTTTTGCAAAATCTCTTTTAAATTGAGAAAAAATATGCTATAATAAAGACTAAAACAATAATAAATCATTTCGGCATTTTTTTTTCGGGGATGTTTATTGGGAGGATCTGTCGCCATATAAATGATGCATTATTTGAGAATGTACACAAATTGGATATTAAAGATAATTTCATTGTTTACGGTGTTTTTGTATAAGCGATATGGTATTTTCGCTGACGGACAGTGTTTAAAAGAGTAACGGAGGTAAATACTTAATGGAAATGTGTTCAAAATGCGGAGTCAGACCCGCTGTTTTGTACGTTACCAAAATGGAAGGAAACAAGACATCCATGGAGGGATATTGTCTTTCGTGCGCCAAGGAATTAGGTTTGGCGCCGGTGGATCAGATGCTTGATAAATTCGGCATCGGAGAAGACGATATCGAGAGCATAAACGAGCAAATGAATGAGTTCATGGAGAGCATGGGCGGAATAGAGGGGCTCCGCGAGGCGGAGAAAAACTTTATTGAGAACGGCGGTGCTGACGGAGATGACATAGAGGGAGGGGCAATGACTGCGCCTATCTCTGATATGCTCCAAAATATTTTCGGACAGGGCGGAGGTGCAGAGGCACCGGGAGAGAAAAGCAAAAGATCCGAGAAAAGGAATGAAAAGAGAGGAATGAAAAAAGGTAAAAAGAGTCTGCTTGACACATACGGTACAGATCTTACGGCGCGCGCGGCGCTCGGAGAGGTAGACAGGGTCGTAAGCAGAGACGCGGAGATCGAGCGTGTCATACAGATACTTAACAGAAGAACAAAGAATAATCCTATACTTTTAGGCGAGCCGGGCGTAGGTAAGACGGCTGTGGCTGAGGGGCTTGCAATGCGGATATTTGAAAAGAAAGTCCCCCCGAAGCTTTTTGACGTGCATCTTTATCTTATAGATTTTGCGGCCATAGTTGCCGGGACGCAGTTCAGAGGACAGTTTGAGGCAAGGCTCAAGTCGCTCCTGAACGAGGCAGAGGAAAGAAAGAACGTTGTTCTTGTGATCGACGAGATCCATAACATAGTTGCCGCGGGAGACGCTGAAGGCGCTATGAGCGCGGCGAATATATTAAAGCCCGCGCTTGCAAGGGGCGAGATACAGATAA
Organism: uncultured Clostridia bacterium; assembly: GCA_904395315.1. GTDB lineage: Bacteria > Bacillota > Clostridia > UBA1381 > UBA1381 > Ornithomonoglobus. The sequence continues at coordinate 14,065 of CAJFNT010000160.1, read as the reverse complement.
TCGGCGCCACAACGCTTTCCGAATACAGAAAGCATATTGAGAAGGATACGGCGCTTGAAAGAAGATTCCAGCCGGTGCTTGTCGACGAGCCCTCGATCGAGGAGAGCATAGAGATACTTAACGGAATAAAGGATTATTATGAGAATTTTCATTCTGTAAAAATAAGTCCTGAGATCGTGGAGCAGGCGGTAAGAATGTCAGAGAGATATATAACTGACAGATTTTTGCCTGATAAGGCCATAGACGTTATAGATGAGGCGGGCTCAAGGGTAAATCTAAGAAATAAGGCGCTCTACGAGCTTACGCGTGTAAATGAAAGACTTGAAGAGGTAAACGCAAATATAGAAGAGCTCAATGAAAAGGCCGAAGAGAATACGGACTATGAAAAACTTGCTGAGCTAAGATCGGAAGAACTCAGGCTCGAGCAGCAGAGATCAGAATATGAGGAAAAGGCGAAAGATGCGGAGATCACTTTTGATGATATTGCCGCAGTGATAGAAAGCTGGACAAAGATACCGGTACACAGACTCACAGAGGATGAATCGGACAAACTTCTTCATCTTGAAGAGAGGATACATCAGCGTGTCATAGGCCAGGATGAAGCTGTATCAGCTGTTGCGCGTGCAATACGCCGCGGAAGGGCTGATATAACGATGCAAAAGAGGCCTGTTTCATTTATCTTTGCAGGACCGACCGGCGTTGGTAAAACAGAGCTTGTAAAGACGATCGCTGATGTGATGTTCAATAACGAAGAAGCTCTTATACGAATAGATATGTCGGAGTATATGGAAAAACATGCGGTCTCAAAATTGATCGGTTCGCCTCCCGGTTATGTAGGCTATGATGATGCCGGTCAGCTTACAGAAAAGGTGAGGAGAAAACCGTATTCAGTGATCCTGCTTGATGAGATAGAAAAGGCGCATCCAGATGTGTTTAATGTATTTTTACAGATACTTGATGATGGGCGTATCTCTGACAGCCATGGCAAGGTCGTGAATTTTGAAAATACTATAATCGTAATGACCACAAACGCGGGTTCGGAGTTTAGACCGAATACTTCCGGATTTGCGAGAAGTGAAGAGCTGACACTGAAAGATAATGTAGAAAAGAGTCTCAAAGAATTCTTCAGACCCGAATTCCTTAACAGGATCGATGAGGTAGTAACATTCAAGCCGCTCACCAAGGATGAGCTGCGCAAAATAATAGACCTTATGCTGAAAGATATAACCGACAAGCTCGCTGAAAAGAAGGCGCGTATTACGGTGACGGATTCGGCAAAAGATCTTATACTTGAAAAAGGATATGATGTTCAATACGGAGCGCGTCCTCTTAAGAGGGCTATTCAAACACTTCTGGAAGATAAGCTTGCAAAGCTTGCTCTTACAGGTCAGATACACGAAAACAGTGTGATCACTGCCGATAGATCCGGAGATGAATTGAGTATAATGGTCACATCTTTTGAGACAGAACAAGCAGTGTAAATAAAAATGAACCGCATCTGCGGTTCATTTTTATTTACAAATTTATTTTGAGCGACGGTATGTGACGAATTTATATTCGAGACCGTTGTCGGACAAAGTTTCAGATTCTTCGGTGATCTCCCAGTCGGAGACCTTGTCCAGATCCGGCATGAATGCATCGGCATCAGGCACAGCCTTATTCACCTTTGTAACGTATGCGGTGTCACAAAGCGGCAGCAGAGTCGTATACAACGATTCTCCGCCTATAACGTATATGTTCTCGCTGATGCGTTCTGAGAGCTTTTTTTCCAGCTCGCCGAGTGAATGGCATACTATCACACCTTCACGTGAAAAATTCTCATTATGTGTCAATACTATATTTTCACGATTGGGGAGCGCTCTGCCGCCCGGAAGAGAATCAAGCGTTTTCCTTCCCATTACAACTGTGCCGCCCGTGGTGTGTTCTTTAAAAAATTTCATGTCGTTTGATATATGAAACAGAAGGCTGCCATTTTTACCTATGGCCCAGTTTTTTGATATATTTACGATTATATTCATGGGTCACTCCTCTATAAGATCAGCTCCGCGAGCCTTTTCAAGAAATGAATCTATGCCTTCTCTTGCCGTTTTCTCGTCTACTTCGTATGTTTCAAGCATATCAGATAAAAGCTCGTCATAACTGCATCTTTTCGAAAGCTTCTCCCATAGGAAAGCGCCTGTATCATTTAACGTTATAAGTCCGTTAAAATCGAGTGATGCTTTTCCTACAGCGACAACAACATGTCTGCCCGCTACGCTTCTTAGCATAAATCCCTGTTTTGTTTTCATAATTATTATATTCCTTTCATATATTGATTCGGTTTGAGTGGACTTTTAAATATAGTCATAGGATCTTGACAGTTATACGTTCATGCCGTTATAAGCCGTTTCCGCGGCTTCAAGGCTCATATTGCAGCGCAGTTTGTATACCGGAACACTTTTCAGGACCGTGTCAAGAGTTGAGAGCATTTTGTCCATAGAGTTCTCTTCGGGAGGACGTACCGTTTGGTTAAGGATACTGAACAGTGCCTCGTCGGCGGATGCCGGTTCTATGCTGTTTTTCTCGCCGCGCTCGAGTATACATATACCTTTTATGGGAACGCCGGCATTCACATTTTGATTTGTCTTTCCCGAAAACGGGGTGCCGTACGCGTATACTCCTTTTTCAGTGAGCTTTACAGCGGGTTTGTCATCGTTGAGTATATATGCGCCGTTAAAACGTTTGAGCCATATCTGTGTATGGGTCGATTTGCCTGTGCCGCACGGCGCCGAGAACAAATATGCTTCATTATTATATACCACGCAAGAGGAATGCAGGAGCATCCCGTTGAAATGTATGAGAGCGTTATAAAATTCTGATCCCATCCATATATATTCGATCATTTCGTAGTCAAGATGAGGATTTTCGGATAACTTTTCGTCATAGAATTCTTCGCTCAAATTTATATTAACATTTGCTGGCGCAGTTCCTGTATAAACATATGCCTCGCTTTGACGTCTCAGACGCGGATAGCGTATGTTCATATCCACGATGATCCCGGCTATATTATACTTCATATATAGATTCTCCTTTTGATTTATGGAGCGGAGGCTCATTTGCGTTAAAACGCAAGGGGTCATACACCGGTATGGTAAGCCGCTGTGCATTTATATATAACGAATGTTTGCCGCCGCTTACGGACATTCTGTTAAGAATATTATACACAATTTACATTTAAAATTCAAGTTATTTTAAAATTTTTATAAAAAAAATATAGACATTTGGGAAAAAATATTGTATAATATACGTAGTTTCATAAATATATTTGTTTGAAGAATTTATGATTATCAGGAAAGGAAGAATTCAATGAAAAATTATCTGAAATTATTTATATCTGCAGCGGCGGTATCTGCAATGTGCATGGGAATTACCGCGTTTGCAGAATTCTCTGATATGCCGGACGGAGATATGGGACGGGCTCTTCAGAATGCTGTCGATGCCGGACTTATAGAAGGTGTTTCAGAAACATCTATAGCTCCGTATGATAATATAACAAGGGCGCAGATGGCAACTATTATAACGCGCGCTTTTTGTGCGCAGGAGAATTCAGATCAGACATTCGATGATGTTGCACCGACAGCGTGGTATTCGGACGCGGTTTCAAAAGCTGTGGAAATGGGAGCCTTTGAGGGGGATGAATCGAATAATTTTAACCCGGAGAACAACATCACATTTCAAGAAACTTATACAGTATTGTCAAGAGTATTCGGCTTTGAGCCATATGAGATAAAATACAGTGATGGTACAAGACTTTGGCTCGGAGATTGTGAAGAGTCGGTGCTTGACGTGTTCCCGGACAGAGATCAGATAGCTGACTGGGCAGTCGATGGTGCGAAGTATATAGTGGGAAACGGCGGTTGGGCTGGTATAGACGGCATGCTGAAGCCGGCAGATTATATAACAAGAGGCGAATTTGCCGTGCTTATGGACAGCATAGTTACGACCTATATAGATGAGCCCGGAACATATTCATCGCTCCCTGACGGGCTTACAATGGTAAGATGCGGCGGAGTTACTATAGACGGGCTCAAGACTGATCATAATCTGATCATTACATACGGAGTTGATGAGTCAGGATGTCAGGTGGTAAACTCGACCGTGAACGGTGTAACACTCGTCCTCGGCGGAGTTGATAAGACTCCGGCACTCGAAACAGATTCCGAAGGTGTTACAGAGTATAAGCCTGACGAGTCATATATATCACTTGCCGGAGATTTTTACGATGTACGTGTTATGACGCCGTTTGTGTATCTTGACGCTTCAGGGGCAAATATGGCATATTACTATGGCGCTGATAATTCACGTTTATCATATATGTTTTTCGGCTGATTAGTTGATCACAAAGTATTATATATAAAGGACCGTGCGGTTATGGTTAAAGATCGTACGGTCTTTTTATATAAAAGTATACAGATATATGATTGAATAGTGATATTTATTCTTTTTTTTGTTAAATTTGCCGTTTCGGTTATGTTGACAAATTTATTTAATTATGATATAATTACAAATGTGTATACAATAATATTTTTTTGTTATTCTTTTAAGAGGCATTAGTGTCTTATCTATAAAATTTGAAGAAAGGGTGCAAGGTGTTTGGAAACAGAGGAAAAGAAGCTTGATAATGAAGCTAAAACAGGGGGAGAGTCTGAAATCAGCATTATTGATATTATCAATATGATGCTTACCTTTTGGTGGTTTATAGTTATCCTTGCTGTTTTGGTCGGCGGTGCGACGTATACATATTTTAAATTGACAGCAATACCGGAATACAAATCCACATCAAGGCTTTATATAAATACAGAAGCACAGCAGACGTCCACAGATGTTAATACTAATGCTATTACAGGTGCTGTGAATCTGCTTCCGACATATATTGAGGTCCTTCAGAGCAAAACATTTCTTGACATTGTAAGTGATGATCTGGACAATACATACAGTGAGAGTGATATAAGTGAAATGATAACGCTTGAGGCTCTTGTTGATACGAATATAATCCAGATATCAGTACAGGACGCAGATGCGCATACTGCCTATCTTGTATGCTCGAGTATAGTTAATAATGCTCCAGATGAGATAGCGAGAGTGTTCGGAGGAGGAAGTACTAAGCTTATTGAATATCCGGAAGAGGCGGATAATTCTGAGCCGCTGCATACAGCGAGAAACGCGGTCATAGGATTTGTGGCAGGAGCTGCAATAGCGATGGTCATCATCTTCCTTGTCAATATGTTTGATACGAGAGTGAAGAGCAAGGATGAGCTTGTTTCCAAATACGGACTGCCGATATTGGGAGAAATACCTAATTTGCAGAATTGATGTGTTTGGTTTCGTGATAGTATGAACGTAAGACGAGATGGAGGTTATAATGGCTGAACAAAAAAATCAAGGTGGACTTTTTTCGAAAAAGACCGATAAAGGCAGTGAGAGACAGCAAAGGTTAAAACAGAGTCAAGAGGCTATATTGAACAGAAAGACACCATTTGTTGTGCAGGAAGCATATAGGACTGCAAGAACGAACATAATGTTTTCTTTGGCAAGTTCTGGGCAGGGATGTAAAAAGCTTTGTGTGACTAGCGCCAATGCAGGAGAAGGCAAGACGACGAGCACATTGAATCTTGCAATAACTTTTGCGCAGACGGGATCTAAAGTACTGCTTATAGACTGTGATCTTAGAAAACCTAGGATCCATCAGTATTTAGGCGTGATAAAAACAGACGGATTAACTACTATACTTTCCAAGCAGAAAAATTATGAGGATGTGGTATATCATAATCTGAGACCAGGACTTGATTGTATAACTTCAGGATCGATACCGCCGAATCCGGCGGAGCTTCTTGCGTCAGAAAATATGAAAGAGCTGTTGGATGAATTGGGAGCTATATATGATTACATACTTTTAGATACTCCGCCGGTAAATGTTGTTACCGATGCGGTCGCGCTTTCGCGTTATGTATCGGGAGTGATGATCGTGGTACGCGAAGGCTACACAAATCATGAGAGTATAGAGAACGCTTTGAAACTCCTGAAACTTGCGAAGGCGAAAGTGCTGGGATTCTTTGTGAATGATGTTGATACTGCCGCAATGGGCTATGGACCGTATAGAAGTTCATATGGAAAAAGTTACAGATACAGATATAAGTATGGTTACAGATATAATTATAAATATGGATACAAATATAATTATGGCTATGGTTACGGATATAACAACGACGGCAAAAGCGAATCTAAAAAGAAAAAAGGCATTTTTGGCAGGTTTGCTGTGAAAAAGAAGGATGATTCTGGATCCGGTGTTTCAGATGGAAATTTATCTTCAAAGGCATCGGCAGATGTTCCATCCGAAGATACCGGGGGTGAATGATTGCTTTGAAGGTTTTGAAATTATGTCTTGTTTGTATTGGCGCTATACTGATCCTCAGCGGATGCGGAACTAAGTCTGAGCTTAAAAATGAGCTTGATAGCGTTACTATTGATATCGAGTTGCCAGAGCCTGATGTTAGATCTGCAAGCGTATTGGAAGATGTTGATGATGCGGTTTATGAGCAGCAATTGGCTGCCTGTGAGCTTTACATAGAATCGTATGAGTTGACAAAGACGGTCGACTATGTTGAAAAATATAAAGATGATGTAAAGAAAGAGCGTGTTGCTTATTATTGCAATGAGCGAAGAAAAGAGCTTCAGCTCGATATAGCTACGAGTCTTGAAGACAACATTTATAGCATGGTAAAATCTGTGGAAGATTGTGATAATATTTCCGCTTACATTAAACGTGTAAATTATGATACAGTAAACTTTTATGATTATTATTCCGAGTATATTAATTCGAATGATGAGACGGAGGCGCTCTGTACGATATTAAAAACTTTTTATGAAAAGACCAACGTATTGGCGTTCAGATTCATGGCTGAGCATGAAGAAGAGTTTATAATGGCTGCATTGGAGCGTATAGAGGCAAATGCCAGGCAAAATGACAGTCTGAATATGTATATAGCGGAAAACAATGAGCTTACAAAAGCGCTTAATGAAGTATATGGAGGCGTGCCGGAGGATTACGCAGTACCTATAAGAGAAGCAAATATAAAGCTTGCGAGGAAGCTCCTTGAAAGCGACAATGAGCTGACGGAAGATGACATAGATATTCTAATGCAGCAGCTCGGAGAGCCGACTCCGGAGCCGTCAGAAAGTCCTACACCGGAACCTACAGATACTCCGAAGCCAACGGATACTCCGAGACCTACGCAGACTCCAAGACCTACATCTACGCCGAGACCAACACAGGTCCAAACTCCGAGACCTCAGCCGACACAGAGACCTGAACCGGAAGAAGAGCAGCCTGTTGTGACCGCTTCTCCTGCAACAGAGTCACCGACAGATCCGCCGGCAGCGACAGCGGCTCCTGAGCCTACAGGTCAGAATTTATATCATTTTGAATTGGATTAACAGCTTGATTTATGGCTGAATAATAGCAGAAGAGGACAAGATTATGAAGAAGATCAGAGTCATATCATGCATATTAACGTTTGCTGTGATGGTGCTGATCTTCTTTTTTTCATCGCAGAACAGCGTTGAATCTTCCGGAGTATCGTCAAGTGTCACAAGGGAAATAGTTGGGTTTTTCGTGGGACTTTTAAGATTGCCGGCAGAAACTGAGAACGGGATGGTTGACCTGATGCATAATTTTGTGAGAAAGACGGCGCATTTCTCTGTGTTTGCGGCGTTGGGGGTTTCTTCATCACTGATGTTTTCTGTTAACACAAAAAAACGGCCGCTGTCGGTCTTTGCATGGGCAGTAGCATTTTCGATGCTCTATGCAGTGAGCGACGAGTTGCATCAGCTCTTTGTCAGCGGAAGATCTGGCAGGGTGTTTGATGTGTTTATAGATACCTGCGGCGCGGTGTTTGGCGCTGCTGTGTACAGATCGATATGTATAATAAGAAAAAAGTTCAGTTATAAGTTCGACTGGTGGATCACATGCACGGTAATAGTGATGATAGCGATATTTTTATTCTCTTCCCAGACAAGCGATGTGTCAAACGAACTGTCTAAGACTGTTTCAAAACTGATAGTTGATGCTGCGGAAGTCCTTTTTGGAAACAATGAGCTCACGGTTGCGGCAATAAATAGCAAAGTAAGAAAGGTCGCTCATTTTATACTGTATTTTACGCTCGGCTGTGTTTGCACTGTAATGATGATAAAAAAGGGCGGATTCAGCCCTTATAATTCGTATCTTATAGCAACGGCAGTTTCGGCAGCGTACGCTTCCTGCGATGAATTGCATCAGGCATTTGTTGATGGTAGAGGCCCTCTTATATCGGATGTAAGACTGGATACCTGCGGTGCGGTTGCGGGAAGTTTTATTTGCGCTTCAGTATGTATAATGCTTAGGAAACGGAAAAAAGCGCATGGCAGAAAATTATGTTCTGAGAGGAGGTATTTATGATAACAGATTTTCATTCGCATATACTTCCGACATTTGACGATGGCGCATCAAATGCGGATATCGCATTGAAGATGATAGAGACAAGTATGAAGATGGGGGTAGAACGTATCGTATCGACTTCACATTGCTATCCATATTCGGATAGAGATATAAAAGAGTTCCTGGATATGCGCGATGACGCTTTTTCAAGACTTAAAGCGGCGGCTGATGAAAAGCGAATGAGCCTTCCTGATATACGTCTTGGGTGTGAGGCGCATTTTACCTGCGATTATACACGTTTGAGATCGGCAGACAAGCTTTGCGTTGAAGGAACGAATTATATGCTTTTAGAGATGCCATCATCAAATTGGACCGATAATGTAATTGATAATGTATATAAATTAACAATATCGGGTATAAAACCCATAATAGCGCATATGGAAAGAAATCTTGCGCAAAAAAATGAACTCATTGAAGCGCTTTGTGATCTTGATGTCTTGATACAGATCAATGCTTCAAGTTTTGGGGTTCCATCGTTAAAAAAATATATTGACAGAATGTTTGGACAGGGGTTTATCCATATAATAGGAACTGATATGCATAATATGGACACGCGCAGACCTAATATCGATAAAGCAGAGAAGTATATAAAAAAGAGATATGGCAAAGAGTGCTGGGATTATCTTATGAATAATGCGGAAATAGTTTTGAGTGGGAGAGAACTATCATACAAATTGATAAAAGATTTTAAAAAGAAGGGTATATTTGGATAAAAAGATTCGTGTAACTGACTCTAAAGATAATTTTGTGTATTGTATTGACAATCTTTGTTTTTTGGTATATAATATATATAGTTATACTTTCAGCATTTCCCTTATAATGGCTTAGGGGGAAACTCAATACAATAAAGGAGTAGATAATATGAAAAAGGTTATGTTTTTTGTAACTGCGGCAGCGGTTGCAATGTCATCCTTGGCTCCTGCCGCATTTGCATCATCTCCGACGTATTCGTTTTTTGACGGTACGTATAATACGGAAGCTGATAATATAGGTGCATTCGGCGTGCCTAAGGTGGACAAAGTGACGGTCGGACTTGATATGCAGAGCAGATGGTCGACCAGCAGCAATAGTGGTTCGTATTCCAGCCATGCAGGATCAGCAATGGAAGCGAGAGTGTCGAACAGCTCGGATACCAGAAATTTTGATTCTATGGCATATCTTGACATGGAGAATGTCGGAAAAGAATGGAACAAATATATAAATGCTGCTTTGGAATCGGATCTGGCATCGGCGGCAGCGAGCACGCCCGAACAGTTGAGAGAGCTGATAATAAATACTACAACTATAGATGGAACATTTGATATTGTTATAACTTATCCGAGTACAACAGAGAATGGAAATCTTGTCGGTATTGAAAACAGTAAATTGATCTCAGGTGCTGAAAACGCTTACACTTGGCCGGAAAATGAAATGGGCTATAGCGTTACTGATTTCTTTGAACTTGATTCCCAGGGAGTTGTAGAAGGAACTCCTGAAGGTTTGGTATCGTATAAGATAACAATGAAAGTAAAGCCTGATATAAATGAGGCTTTGGATACATATTTCGCTGCTATAGAAGCGGCTTCCGAAGAGGAGAAAGATAATTACAGACTGGAATTTGAAGTCCTTTCAAATACGGTAGGTACTGTAAACGATTCGGCTTATGAGATAGACGGCGAATTCAGCGGAAGTGTTACTATAGATATCGGTGCTTTCTCGTCAGATGAGTACATGGTATTATTTGGTGATGATGCCGATTACAGTGTTTTGGATAGCGTAGAACCTGCTACTGATAATGAGAGGATTCGTCTTGTAAGGGCTACAAGCGGCGGTGGCGGCGGCGGCACAGCGCCTGTGACAACTGATGCGCCTTCTGAGGCTCCGACTGAAAGCGCAGAGCCGAGTCAGACAGACAGCCCGGGAACATCGGCGACACATACGCCTGCACCTCTTGAGACAGAGGGGACCGAGAACGGCGCTAAGCTTAACTATGATGATCATTACGCTTATATCATAGGTTATGATGTAGAGGGCGGACCATCAGTAGTAAGACCGGAGAACAATATAACGAGAGCAGAAGTAGCGACAATTTTCTTTAGAATGCTTACAGATGATTCAAGAGCTGAATTCTGGACAAAGACGAATTCATTCTCGGATGTATCGGCTAACGACTGGTTTAATAATGCTATTTCAACAACAGCAAATGCAGGAATAGTAAACGGATATGATACAGGCGATTTCAAGCCGAATGCGCCTATCACACGTGCTGAATTTGCGGCTATAGCGGCACGATTCAGCTCAAGTGCTTATACCGGTGCGAATATGTTTAATGATATAAGCGGTCACTGGGCTGCAGAATCAATAAACAAGGCTGCGCAGGTAGGTTGGATAACAGGATATGAAGACGGAAGCTTCAGACCGAATCAGTATATAACACGTGCAGAGGCTATGACACTTATAAATCGTGTTCTCTACAGACTTGTTGAAACTGATGGTGTAGGCAGTATCAGCGGTATGGTAACATGGCCTGATAATACACCGGATAAATGGTATTATGCGGCAGTGCAGGAAGCTACAAATTCTCATTACTATGAGCGTGAGGATATAGGTTATTATGAGACATGGACCGAGATCAGAGAGCCGCGTGATTGGGCTGCTCTTGAGACATCTCTTTCAGATGTAACTGATGCCGGTGAAGAAGAATCGATATTCTTCGATGAAGATGATATCCCATCGGCAAGCCCTGCACCGGAAGCAAGTGAGGAGCCGTCTGAGACTACTGATCCGGACGCGAGCGAGTCCCCGTCTGATAGTCCGGAGCCGGATGCAAGTGAAGAGCCTTCAGGGACAGAGGAGCCTAATGCTTCAGAGTCGCCTGAACCAACATCAACACCGGAAGCTGAATAATGCTGAAGTATAAAGTATAATCAAAACAGGTTCGCCACAAGTGATGTGCGGACCTGTTTTTGTAAGCTGATATTATACAGTATCTGTTTCAATTGATGAATTTTGCTGATAGCAAATAAGAAAGAAAATATTAGTATTGATTTTTGGATATTTGTATGGTATAATTAAAATTGTCAGATTGTTTTACTAAATTATTAAACATTGCTCTAAAAAGCTTTTATTGTTGATGGTCGATATGAAAGGAATTGGATTTTAAGATGAAGAAATGGCATATAGTTGTTATATCATGTATTCTTGGTGTGGGCATATTGATCGCGGGGGGCTCATTCTTTTATAAATATTACATAGTTCCGAAGTATTTGGAACCGGTGGTCGAAAAGGTAAGCACATATTTGCAGGATGACGAGGTTCTTGATGAACTCTATGATGAGGCTGAAAGGCTTCATGAGGATGGAGTTATAGAGGATGATACATACAGTGAATTTATTAAGGCGTACAGAAAACATTCTCGAAATAACGAAGATACTGCAAGAGCGATCCTGGAAAGCGCTGACGAGGAGAATGGAATTTCGGACGAGAATGAGACAGACAGTTCGGTAACTGCGAGGTACGCTTCAAGCAGAGTTGGTGTGGAAATGATACAGACTAACGATGGAGAAAGCAGTGGTAAAGCTGATATAAGCTATAGTAAAGAGAGAACCTCTGATAGGATCAGGTCTGAAGATGTGGTAGAGGCGGAAAAGGTCATTGAGGAAGCGAATGCTACAGAGTCTCCTGAGAGAGGTGCCGATGAGAATGCAGATCAGCCGGAGGAGAGCAATGATACTGTAGATGAAGCTATTACGATACTGCGAGATAATATGAGCGCTGAAGAGTTTGCGTCATTCACATCAATAATGGGTAAGCTTGATGTTGACACGTTGATGTCATATTCGAGTGATAAAGAAGAGTTGAAAGCATATATGCACAGTGTGCTTACAGATGATGAGTACAGTAATATAGTTAATTTAGGCTATAAATACGCATATCTGTTTATTAAATAAGGATCAATTTATGAGTACATTTTGATGCTTTGTATAAGTATACACAGTATTTGAAAAAACGCGGCCGATAGGCGGCGTTTTTCTTTGGAAAGAGGAGTGGATATGAAGAATATACTTGATACTAAACAGGGAGTCGTTTGTGCGGCGGTTCTGTGTAATCTGCTTTGGGGAAGCGCATATCCGGCGATAAAGATAGGATATGAGCTTTTTGATATAACCAACAGTGTTTTTGAAAAGCTGTTTTTCGCGGGATTGAGATTTATGCTTGCAGGTATCATGGTGTTGGCTGCATCGTTGTTAATAAACCAAAAGATACCTGTTATAAATAAGGGCAATGCGGGAAAAATTGCGTTTACAGGGTTTATTTACACAGCCCTGCAGTACGTTTTCTTTTACATAGGTCTTTCAAATACGACTGGAACAAACGGTTCTATAGTAAATTCATCAACGACATTTATGGCTATTGTGGCCGGGTATTTCGTGTACAGAGAAAAATTGGGGCTGCGCAAGATCATAGGGGCTGTAATAGGCTTTGCCGGCGTAATAGCTGTGTTTGTGTCGGATGGTATAAGCAGTGTATCATTAACGGGAGAAGGATTCATACTGATCGCGGCGGCATGCTTCGTCGCAGGGTCGATGCTTTCAAAGTGGGCGGCTTCAGATACGGATGCAATGACAGTGACAGGCTATAATCTGCTTATAGGCGGAATCTTGCTTACGGTATCCGGATTTGCCGGAGGAGGAACGCTTACGGCGGTAAATGCAAAGGGAATATTGGTCCTTCTGTATCTTGCGTTTTTGTCTGCCGCGGCGTTTACGCTCTGGACTATGCTTTTAAAGCGCCGGGGAGTGGGAAGTATAAGCGTCTATAACTTTATAATCCCTGTTTCCGGAACTATACTTTCAGCGATTATTATGCATGAAGATATTTTTAGTTTGAAATATCTTATTTCGCTTGTGCTGGTGTGCGCGGGTATAGTGCTTGTCAACATGGAGACTGAAACAAATAGTAAAATATTGAAATAAGTGAACAAAAATGTTGTCAAGTGTTCTGTTTATAGAATATGAATAAATTTTGTATCTCATTTATGGGTAAATGTTACATGGACAATTCGCACAAAAAACGGACAGAAAATTTTATGTTGTGGAGTTTATACAAAGAATATACAATAATTTTGTTAATAATAAGACTAACATTTTTTCTGAAAATATGTTATTATATATATATCAATTAAGAGGATGATTATGCAGTCTGCATATGGGGGCTGTAAAATCATCAGCTAAAAATTTTTTGAAATATAATAAGCGAGGTAAGGCAATATGGCAGATTTACAGTTAAAGCACATTTATAAAAGATATGCAGGCAATGTAACAGCGGTTAGTGATTTTACAATGGATATCGCAGATAAGGAGTTCATCATCTTGGTAGGTCCTTCTGGATGCGGTAAGTCGACAACACTTCGTATGATCGCAGGTCTTGAGGAGATATCGGAAGGTGAGCTTTACATAGACGGAAAGCTCGTAAACGATGTTGCTCCTAAGGACAGAGACATAGCAATGGTTTTCCAGAACTATGCTCTTTATCCGCACATGACGGTATTTGAGAACATGGCTTTCGGTCTTA
>CAJFNT010000159.1 GCA_904395315.1 uncultured Clostridia bacterium | reverse complement strand
AGAAATTAATTCGGAGGTGAGCGATTTGAGTTCTATCAGTTCGGAACAGATAGTAGCTATTCTCAAAAGTGAAATAGAAAATTATGAAGTAGAAAAGAAAAACCGTGAGGTAGGCACCGTTATCTATGTCGGAGACGGTATCGCTACTATATACGGTATAGACCATGCAATGTACGGCGAGATCGTGGTATTTGAAAACGGCGTGAAGGGCATGGTCCAGGATATAAGAAGAAATGAGATCGGCTGTATCCTCTTTGACCTTGAGGGCACTATAAAAGAGGGCACAAAGGTAACAAGGACGGAAAAAATGGCGGGTATCCCTGTTGGTGATGATTTCATCGGCAGAGTAATAAACCCCCTTGGTGAGCCGATAGACGGGCGCGGCGAGATCAAGGCGGATGATTATTATCCGATAGAAAGATCAGCGCCCGGTATTATAGACAGACAGTCTGTAAATCAGCCTCTTGAGACGGGAATACTGTCAATAGACTCAATGTTCCCGATAGGAAGAGGGCAGAGAGAACTTATAATCGGTGACAGGCAGACAGGTAAGACGTCTATTGCGGTCGATGCGATCCTTAATCAGAAGGGCAAGGATGTTATCTGTATATATGTTGCGATAGGTCAAAAGGCATCTACGGTAGCGAAGCTCGTGGGAACGCTGAAGGATCATGGCGCTTTGGACTACTCTATAGTAGTTTCCGCGTCTGCAAGTGAGCCTTCGCCTGTTCAATATATATCACCTTACGCCGGAACTGCGCTTGCTGAGTATTTCATGTATAAGGGCAAGGATGTTCTGATCGTTTATGACGATCTTTCAAAGCATGCTGTCGCATATCGTGAGTTGTCTCTGCTTTTGGAGCGTTCTCCGGGACGTGAGGCGTATCCGGGTGACGTATTTTATCTTCATTCAAGACTCCTTGAGCGTTCGAGCAAATTAAGCGATAAGCTCGGCGGCGGTTCCATAACTGCATTGCCTATAATCGAGACGCAGGCCGGAGACGTTTCAGCATATATACCGACAAACGTTATCTCGATCACAGACGGTCAGATATTCCTTGAAAGCGGACTGTTTTTCTCGGGTATGAGACCTGCTGTAAACGTCGGTCTTTCAGTATCGCGTGTCGGCGGAGCCGCTCAGACAAAGGCGATGAAGAAAGCGTCGGGAAGTATAAGGATCGATCTTGCGCAGTACCGTGAGATGGAGATCTTCACACAGTTTGCATCGGATCTCGATGAGAGCACGCAGAATCAGCTCAAGTACGGAAAGTCACTTATGGAGCTTCTCAAGCAGCCTCTGTGTCATCCTATGAGCATGGCGCATCAGGTAATAACGCTTGTAGCGGCGACAGATAAACTGTTCATGAATGTTAAGACAGAAAATGTCAAGAAAGCTCAGGAGGCTATGCTTGAATATTTCGATAGGGAAAAGCCGGAGATCATAAAAGAGCTCGAGGATAAGAAGGTACTTACAGATGAGCTTCACGGCAGTATAACGGATGCGGCAAAGGAGTTTTTCGCAAATCGTCCAATGTCCGTATAAGTTTGAGGGTGTGTGTCTATGGCTAATTTGAGCGAAATACAGGAAAGAATCAACAGCATAAAGGATACGATGAAGATCACAAACGCAATGTATATGATCTCCACGAACAAGCTGAGGAAGGCAAAACAGGCATTGATGAATACGGAGCCGTATTTTAACAAGCTCGATGACATCATTGCCAGTGTACTTACCCACGCACCGCATATCTCGCACGTCATATTCGGTGATCTTGCTAATCTTCCGCAGGAGAAGCGAAGAAAGGGATTTGTTGTGATAACCGCAGATAAAGGACTTGCGGGAGCATATAACCATAACGTTCTGAAGCTGGCTGAGGAGGTAATAAGACAGCCGCGCAGGACATATGAGCTGTATGTTATAGGCCAGGTGGGCGAGAACTATTTCAGAAGAAGAAGTTACTGTATTGACGAGACCTTCCATTATACGGCGCAGAACCCGTCGTTGAGCAGATCGAGAAAGATAGGCGAGCGCCTCATAGAAAAGTTTATGGAGCGTGAGCTTGACGAGGTATATATATTATATACAAGAATGGTAACTCCTACGGAAATGGAGCCTGTGGTAACAAGGATCCTGCCGCTCTCACGCGATGATTACAGCGCGGACGGCGAGTATGCTTCGGTTCCGATGTTCCCCTCACCCGAGGCGGTGCTTTCGAGCGTAGCGCCGATATGTGTTACGGGATATATATACAGCGCTCTCGTGGAATCGTACTGCTGCGAGCAGAATTCAAGAGTAAATGCCATGCAGGCGGCAACTGATGCCGGTTCTGAAATGCTGCATGATCTTTCGATTCAGTATAACCGTGTCCGTCAGGCGAAGATAACTCAGGAGATAACTGAGGTCGTCGGCGGAGCGAAGGCGCTGAAGCGCAAATCAAAATAAGAAAGTATATCTGTGTTCCGTCGAGGTATGGCGGAGCGATGGAGGAGAGGAGGATTCCTCATAAATGAATAAAGGGAAAATAGTACAGATCATGGGTCCTGTTGTGGACGTTGAATTTGCCGAAGGTGAGCTGCCTAAGATAAAGGATGCGCTTGAGGTCAGGGTCGATGGTGAAAAGCGTGTCATGGAAGTTGCGCAGCTTACAGGAAATAACGTTGCAAGATGTATCATGCTTGCTTCCAGTGATGGGATGTACCGTGATATGGAGGTCACAGCGACCGGAGACGGTATCAAGGTGCCTGTGGGTGAACAGACGCTTGGCAGACTCTTTAACGTACTCGGTGACTGTATAGATGATGGCGGGCAGCTTGACGGAGAGAGATGGCTCATTCACCGCAAGCCGCCGAAGTTTGAGGATCAAAGTCCTGTAGTTGAGATCCTCGAGACTGGTATAAAGGTCATCGACCTTCTTGCGCCGTATGCAAAGGGAGGAAAGGTCGGTCTGTTCGGTGGTGCCGGTGTCGGCAAAACGGTCTTGATACAGGAACTGATAAGCAATATAGCTACAGAGCATGGTGGATATTCGATATTCACCGGTGTAGGTGAGCGTTCAAGAGAAGGTAATGACCTGTGGACCGAGATGGGCGAGTCGGGTGTACTCAAAAAGACGGCGCTCGTGTTCGGGCAGATGAATGAACCGCCGGGCGCGCGTATGCGTGTGCCGGAAACGGGCCTTACGATGGCGGAGTATTTCCGTGATGTCGAGCATCAGGACGTTCTGTTGTTTATAGACAATATATTCCGTTTCACGCAGGCTGGTTCGGAAGTATCAGCTCTTTTGGGCAGAATGCCTTCTGCAGTCGGATATCAGCCGACACTTGCTACTGAAATGGGCCAGCTCCAGGAGCGTATAGCATCTACCAAAAATGGATCTGTAACATCGGTCCAGGCGGTATATGTTCCGGCGGACGATTTGACAGACCCTGCGCCGGCTACCACTTTTGCGCATCTTGATGCGACGACTGTCCTTTCGAGAAAGATCGTTGAGCAGGGTATTTATCCTGCTGTTGATCCTCTTGAGTCAAACTCAAGAATACTCGAGGCTGATGTCGTGGGTGAGGAGCATTATAACGTAGCGAGAAAGGTTCAGGAGATCCTGCAAAAGTATAAGGAGCTTCAGGATATAATCTCGATCCTCGGTATGGAAGAGCTTTCAGAAGACGATAAGGTAACGGTATACAGAGCGAGAAAGATACAGAGATTCCTTTCTCAGCCGTTCCATGTCGCTGAGACCTTTACTGGCGTTCCGGGGAAATATGTTCCGCTTAAGGATACTATACGCGGTTTTAAGGCTATAATAGATGGAGAAATGGATGATTATCCGGAGAATGCGTTCTTCAACGTAGGTACCATAGAGGATGTTATCCAAAAGGCTAAAACGCTGTGATCCGGAGGTAAGGATATATGGCGAATAAGTTTAATCTTAAGATATATGCGACAGATAAGGTCGTTTTTGACGGCGAGTGCGAGTCTCTTGTGCTGCCGGCAACTGACGGCGAGTATGCGATTCTTGCCAATCATGAGGACCTGCTTGTAGCGTTGGTCCTGGGTGAGACAAGATTTGTAACGGAAGGGAAGACAAATGTATTCTTTACCGGGCTGGGATTTGCATATGTTGAAAACAACAGTGTCATGGTATTCGTCGATACGGCTGAGCGCCCTGAGGAAATAGATATCAGGCGTGCAGAGGAAGCGAAGCAGCGTGCAGAAGAAAAGCTGCGCAGCGAAAGCAGCAAACAGGAATATTATCATACCAAGGCATCGTTGGCGCGTGCAATGTCGCGTATGAAAGAGGCCGCAAGACATAGACGCGGATTTTAAATAATATAAAACAGGTCAGCTTTGACAAATAGCTGACCTGTTATTTTTTTATCTTTTTGGAGCGGGTATCGTTACTGTTACATCTGTTCCTTTATTGAGTTCGCTCGTTATAGATATTTTACCGTGAAATGCTGATTCTACGGTTTGTTTTGCAATGGCAAGACCGAGCCCGGTACCGCCCTTGTCACGTGAGCGCGCTTTGTCGACTCGATAGAATCGGTCAAATATGTTCGGAAGCTGCTCTTTGGGAATACCGATACCGTTATCCGATATTTTTACGATTATATCATTATACATCTTGCTCGAGAAGATGTTTATCTCACCGCCTGACGGCGTATATTTCAACGCGTTTGATATGATGTTTGTGAATACACGTTCAAGCCCGTCTTTATCTCCTTTTATATACGGCACATCATTTATCGGAGTGTAAGTCAAGGTCTGGTTTTTCTTTCGCGCGGTCAGGCTGAGTCTTTCGACAAGGCTCTCAAGCATGCCGCGTATATCAATGTCTTCCATAGGCCTTGTATAGTTTGCGTTCTCGTCAAGTTTTGACAATGTGAGAAGATCGGATATTATTTTTGTCATCCGGTCAGTCTCAGATGAGATCGTGTCAAGGAATCTCGTTCTGACTTCGGGTTCCGCATCCGGCGTGTCGGCAAGAATATCAGCATATGATTTTATTACCGTAAGAGGTGTTCTCAGTTCATGTGACACATCGGCGACGAATTCTCTGCGAGCCCTTTCGAGACGCTCGTGCTTTGTAACATCATGGACTATGACTATTACCCCGCCTTCGTCTCCCTCTTTGGAAACAGGAGCGAAATTAAACTGTAGCATAAGATCATTTACTTTGATCTCGCGTTCGGTCTGATCATCGGTTTCTCCGTACTGCAGAGATTCGAGTGTGATATCAGCATTGATCTCCTTGAAGAATCTATTGAAAGTTATATCATCGATGTATTTTCTGTTGAGCATTTTTTGAGCTTCCCTGTTTATCAGAGTAAGTTTGCCCTTAGCGTCAAATACCATGATACCGTCAGTCATATTCTGGAGAATGGTCTCGATCTTTGTCTGCTCGCTGAGGCGTTTGTCTGCGCGTGCGCGCATCGCAACAGCAAGATTGTTAAATGATGATGCAAGCTCACCCAATTCATCTTTGCGTTCGGTACCGGAGAGGACCGCGCGCTCACCGTCAGTGATCTTACGCGCCTGAGACGTAAGCAGCTTTATAGGAGCTGTGACAGAGCGCGATACAAGGAGACTCAATATCAAAGCGAGAACACCCGATATGACCACAGTGAAAATGAGATCCATCCAAAGCCTGTCTGTAACGGTATGTTGTATCGATAAAGTGTCCTTTATATACACTATATATCTGACAGAGCTTCCGCTCATGAGCGGAAGCGCATAGTCGCAGAAATCCGCTGTTATGCCGCTGCTTATGCTTTCGATACCGGAGAGCGAATCGGCGGTGACATCTGAAGCCTCGACAGCCGATGAACCGCGTGATGAGTACACAACAGCTCCGTTATGGTCGAGAATACATAATTCGGAAGAAGTGTACAGACCAAGCTCTTCGGAATGAGGGGTTATAAGATTCCTTATGTTTTCTATATTGTCAGGTCCTGTCTCGTTTATTATGATCCCGTTCTCCGCGGAAGGCTGAGATGGTATGGAGACAGCATTGGCAGCATCTGTGAGCTGCTGTTTCATATCATCTGTGAAGACCGTGTAAATTGCGTTCTCAAAATTTGTATGATAGTTCCGAGCGGATCTGTAAATGCCGGTCAATCCTACCCCAAGCTCGGTAATGATCACAAGCATAGTGAACAATACGACGGTTTTCATTCGAATGCTTTTAAACATTTAGTTAATATCCTTTATATTTTGTTGAAATAATATCCTATGCTGCGCTTGGTTATTATGTAGCGCGGCATACTGGGGTCATCTTCTATTTTTTCACGCAGACGTCTTATTGTTACATCAACAGTCCTGACATCACCGAGATATTCATATCCCCAAACGTTCTCAAGCAGCACCTCGCGGGAAAATATTTGATCCGGAGCTTCAGCAAGAAATTTCAAAAGCTCAAATTCACGAAGTGTTATATCAAGAGTTTTTCCGTT
Organism: uncultured Clostridia bacterium; assembly: GCA_904395315.1. Taxonomy (GTDB): domain Bacteria; phylum Bacillota; class Clostridia; order UBA1381; family UBA1381; genus Ornithomonoglobus. Next base: position 2,577 of record CAJFNT010000159.1, on the reverse strand, counting down.
TTTCTTTACCTCATAGCGGTCTACATTTATCGTGACATCGCCCGAAGTTATAATGCTGGAATTTTCTTTCGGCTGCGAATTGGTATTTTCTGATGTTGCACGGCGCAGAAGTGCTTTTACTCTTGCGGTGAGCTCGCGCGCGGAATATGGTTTCGTTATGTAATCATCTGCTCCGAGTTCAAGTCCTAAAACCTTGTCGACTTCATCTTCGCGCGCAGTGAGCATTATGATAGGGACATTTGATGTTTTCCTTATCTGCTTGCAGACATCCATACCATCCATTCCCGGCAGGTTGACGTCCAAAAGCACAAGGTCAGGTTTTTCGTTAAGACACATATCAAGCCCGCTCGGACCGTCATATGCAGAGATGGTTTTATATCCTGCTTTTGAAAAAGTAAATCCAAGCACATCATTTATATTTTTTTCATCTTCCACGATCAAGATCGTTGCATCCATTTATATTCATCCTTTCAAAATAATTTATGGCCGCCCAAAGATCGCCACTGTGGCAGGTAAATAATGTTATTGTTGCAAAAAAGGCATTTTCAACAATAGTATTGCACATACATTACATATATTTTATCAAATAATGACACAGTTATCAAGAGTATTTTAAAAAAAATATTAAAAAAATCATCCGAAGTGAATTTTCAAGGTAAAATTCGAAAATTTATATAGACAAGACAATGTTTTTGATATATAATATTAAGAAGAATACAAATATTTCGTACTATATTTTGCACGGAAAGGAAATATATGCATATGGAGAAAGCGGTATTGTTAAACGGAAAAGCTGCGGCAAGGCTTGTAAACAGAATGGCGTATGAGATAATCGAGGACAACAAGGGCGTTGAGGATCTTGTTATCATCGGCATACAGACGCGCGGTGTGCTTTTTGCCAAAGCGCTCAGAAATAAGATAAGTGAGATAGAAGGGGCAGAACTGCCGATGGGGAGTCTGGACATAACATTTTACCGTGATGATCTTACAAGACTGAACGATCATCCTGTAATAAAAGAGACGGATATCGCGTTTACAATAGAGGACAAAAATATCATACTTGTCGATGACATACTGTTCTCGGGACGGACCGTGAATGCCGCTATAAAGGAGCTATTTGATATGGGCAGACCGGCAAAGATAAAACTGGCGGTCCTTATCGACCGGGGACACCATGAGCTTCCGATACGGGCAGACTATTGCGGCAAAAATGTGCCCACGTCGCTTGATGAATATATTAAAGCTGACATTACCGAGGACGGAGTAGTTGAACGCGTTACGATATGCGAAAAGGAGGACAAAAGATGAAGCAGGACTTATTGGGTCTTAAGGAGCTTAGCGCCGATCAGATAATTCATATATTGGATACGGCGGCTTCAATGAAGGAGCTGGTCAAGAGCCAGAATAAAAAGGCGCCGCATCTTCAGGGTAAAACAGTCGTTAATCTTTTTTATGAAAACAGTACGAGAACAAGATTGTCATTTGAGCTTGCGGCAAAATATATGAGCGCGAACGCGGCAAATATAACTGCGAGCGGCTCTTCTGTGGCAAAAGGAGAGACCTTGATCGATACAGCGGAGACAATAAACGCGATGGGGACGGACATACTTGTCATGCGTCATAGCATGAGCGGTGCGCCTCATCTTTTGGCGCCTCTTGTAAGCGCATCGGTGGTAAACGCCGGCGACGGCATGAATGAGCATCCGACACAGGCTCTTTTGGATATGCTTACCATAAAAGAGCATAAGGGACATATAGAAGGACTCAAGGTGGCCATAATCGGAGATGTGTATCATTCGAGAGTGGTAAGGTCAAATATATATGGACTTACAAAATTGGGCGCGGAGGTATCGGTCGGAGGACCTTCCACGTTAATGCCTATGGGTATAGACAAGCTCGGAGTAAAAGTATATAACACTGTGCACGAAGCGATAATGGATGCCGATATAGTTATGGGTCTTAGAATACAGATGGAAAGGCAGAAGAAGGGGTTGTTCCCGAGCACACGTGAATACTTCAGGTTTTTTGGTATCGATGAGCAGAGGCTGCGTTTGGCAAAGCCAGACGCTCTGGTAATGCATCCGGGACCGGTAAACAGAGGAGTAGAACTTTCCACGTCTGTAATAGACGGAGACAGAAGTGTTATAACAGACCAGGTGACGAGTGGAGTTGCAGTGAGAATGGCGGTAATGTACATGCTTTCGCGCGGAGGTTTTTAAAAACATAGAAGCGTATAAAGCGATAATAAAGAAACAGAACATAAAACAGATTCTGTCGGGAAGAGCCCGGCAAATTCAGTCATAAGGAGGAGAGTATGAAGATACTGATAAAAAACGGACATATTATAGATCCGGAAAATGGCATTGATGAGGTTACCGATATATTCGTTGAAAATGGTATGATCTCGGAAGTCGGAACGGATCCTGACCTTGAAGGTATCGACATGGAGGTTATAGACGCATCGGGAATGTGCGTTGCACCCGGTCTTGTAGATATGCATGTGCATCTGCGTGAGCCGGGTCAGGAATATAAAGAGGATATTGAATCTGGCACCATGGCTGCCGCATTCGGAGGTGT
>CAJFNT010000158.1 GCA_904395315.1 uncultured Clostridia bacterium | reverse complement strand
CGCTCAGCGCGCTGCCCAGAAACATCGAAAATTTTATGCCGCTCTTTACCCTTGACGGACAATTCGCACCGTAGTTGTAACCAAGCACCGGCTGCGCGCCGTTTGAAACTCCCGATACCGGCAGCTGCGCTATCTCACGTATCGAGTTTATTACTGTCATTATGCCTATGTATATATCACCGTAACCGCTCAGTACCACATTGCAGACTACCTGAACAAGACAGTTTGTGCCGTTCATTATAAATCCCGCTATACCAAGGGAAGTTATATCCTTTATTATCTTGACATCCGGTATAATATGCTCTTTCCTCATCCGAAGATCTGTCTTTTTGCCGAACAAAAACAGGAGCACCCAAGCCATCGATGCAAACTGTGAAATGACCGTGGCTACAGCCGCGCCGCGCACGCCCATATCGAATACAAATATAAACAGCGGGTCGAGCACTATGTTCAATACGGCCCCGCAAAGGACCGTGACCATACCCATCTTCGCAAACCCCTGCGCGTTTATGAACCAGTTCATACCAACGCTTATCATTGTGAATATAGTGCCTATGAGGTACACGCTCAGATATTCATCAGCATATCCGTATGTCGCATCGCTCGCTCCGAGCGCATAGAGTACCGGTCTTTTGAATATATAGCAGACTGCGGTCAGAATAACAGCGCTTATGCAGATCATAATAAATGTATTTGTCATGATCTGTTCCGCTCGTTCCCTCTTTCCCGCTCCCCTCGCTATCGAACAGAGCGAACCGCCGCCCATACCGAACAATGTCGTAAATGCCGTTACAAGAGTAACTATCGGGAATATAAGCCCTATACCCGTAAGAGCCAGACCCGATGAACCTGGGATATGCCCTATATAAACTCTGTCGGTTATATTGTAAAGTATCTGAACAAGCTGAGCGATCGTAAGCGGTATCGCCTGAGATATGATGTGCCGGCGGACACTCCCGCTTGAAAAATCGTTATTCATCTGACCGTTTCTCTCCTTTCATATTATCAGAAGATGTCGCATTAATACGACCGCCCCTTAGTGACTGCTTGAATTCAGCTGCAAAACGGACGAAAAGAAGGTTTTACTCACAAAAACCTTGCCCGAAGACGTTCTGTGCTGAATGCAACAGCACTGCGGCAATAAAATATTAAGTGACCGCCTTTGCTGCGGTCACTTAGCCTGTGTATCAATACAAAATTATAGAAGTCCCATTACATGCTGCATCAGTATACTGACAGCAGCTATCAGCACCCAGCAGCAGAAGCCCATGAATATTGGCTTTCCGCCGGTCTTTACGAGTTTAACTATATCGGTGTTTAGCCCTATAGCGCCCATTGCCATAACTATGAAGAACTTGCTCGCCGATTTTAAGAAAGCAAATGCCGACTCAGCTGTTTCCAACGCTCCGCCGCTTAAGACCGCGTTAAGTATAGTTGTTATCACTGATGCGGCAACAAACCATAATATAAACATCGGGAATATCTTTTTAAGGCTTACATTAGCGCCTTTGCCCCCGGCGGTCTTTGCCTTTCTGAGTCTGTAGAACGCAAGCACAAGAGTTATCGGTATTATCGCAAGTGTTCTTGTAAGCTTTACTATAACAGCACTGTCAAGCACTCCCGATACTCCGTGTATCGTCTCCCATGTAGATGCCGCAGCAGTTACCGATGATGTATCGTTCACCGCAGTTCCAGCAAACAGCGCGAAGCCTTCGTTACTCATACCGATAAGTCCTCCGAAGGTCGGGAATATCAGCGCCGCAAGCACGTTAAACAAAAATATTACCGATATGGACTGAGCTATCTCCTCATCATCCGCATCGATCACCGGCGCTGTCGCGGCTATTGCACTGCCTCCGCATATGGACGATCCAACGCCAATGAGCGTTGAGATCTTAGGCGGCACCTTCATAAGCTTGTAAAGCAGAAACGCCGTTATAAGCGATGTAGCTATCGTTGAAAGTATTATCGGCAGCGACTGCCCTCCAACCTGAGCTATGGTCGAAAGGTTAAGACCGAAACCGAGCAGTATTACCGCATACTGCAGCACTTTTTTTGATGTAAATGCTATACCGTCTACGGTTATGTTTTTCCTTTTGTAGAATAACGTTATTACCATACCTGCGATTATCGCTATTACCGGCGCACCCACAACTTCAAGCACACTGATAAAACGCACAAGAAGTTCAGCAGGGATCGCGATCGCAAGGCATAGTATGATCCCCGGTATTTTATTTTTTATATTTTCCATCTTTTTCTCCTTGATATCCTGTTGTTTCTCAAATATTTATGCATATTGTATTATGGCTATTATAAGCCCAAGCAGGGCACCGGCAAATACCTCCATAGGCGTATGCCCCAAAAGCTCCTTGAGCTTTTTCCCGGTCGCAGAAAGTTCCTCCTTGCCGAGTTTTTCAACTATCCTGTTAAGTATCGCCGCTTGCTGACCGGCGCTGCGCCTTACTCCTGACGCGTCGTACATCACGACAAGCGAAAATGCTGCCGCAAGAGCAAACGCCACACTGTCAAATCCATCGGTAAACCCTATAGCTGCTGCGAGCGACACTGTAAAAGACGAGTGCGAGCTCGGCATACCACCTGAACCGGTTATCCTTGTAAAATCTACGCGCCGCTCAATGATAAGGACTATTATCACCTTTATAAGCTGCGCGGCAAACCATGAAATAAGCGCAGTCTGTAATATACTGTTTTTGCATAGATCCATTAAGTAATTCATTGAGGCTCCTTTACAATGCAACTTTACTTGCGTCTTTTAACGAGATACCGCGCAAGTTCTGTCAAAAACGTCCCATTTTCGCCAAACGTGGCCAGCGCTCGTTCCGCTGCTTCTGTATACTCAGATACAAGCTCCTCTGAACGCTCTATACCGCAAATCGAAACATATGTGTTCTTGCCGCTCTCCGCATCCGAGCCTATAGGTTTACCCAACTCCGCTTCACTGCCCGTAACATCAAGGATGTCATCACGGATCTGGAATGCTATCCCGAGATTTACCGCATAATCACGCAATGCGCTCATCCGAGTCTCGTCCGCTCCCGCCATTATACCTCCGGTAACACATGCTGCGCGTATCAGCGCGCCGGTTTTTAAGCTGTGGATCCTTTTCAGCTCATCAAGTGTGATGTTCCTGTTTTCAGCATCTATGTCAAGGACCTGCCCACCGATCATGCCCTCGGTACCTGACGCCGCAGAAAGATACGCTATCGCATTCAGCGCGCGGCGCGGATCCGAATATTCAGCAGATGAGGTGATCTCAAATGCCTTATTCAAGAGCGCGTCTCCGGCAAGTATCGCCGCCGCCTCTCCGAATTTTATATGATTAGTAGGCATACCTCTCCTGAGATCATCGTTGTCCATAGCTGGAAGGTCGTCGTGTATGAGCGAATATGTGTGTATCATCTCGATCGCGCACATAAACGGCTCAATGTCTGCTCCGCTGCCTCCGCATGCTCGGTATGAACTGAGCATCAGTATCGGTCTCAGCCTTTTTCCGCCCGCCAGAAGGCTGTAACGCATTGCTTCATATATCATTGAAAGATCGCTGTCATCTGACGGCAGATACTTTTCAAGCAATCCCTCCGTATATTTTGTCAATTTATTAAGCTCGTCTTTAATATTCATTCTCCAGCCTCAAAATTCTCCTCACTCATGCTACCGTTATCATCGGCAACAAGTATCTTTACCTTTTTTTCAGCTTCGTCAAGCTTCTTTTTGCACGCCTTAGAAAGCTTTATTCCTGTTTCAAAAAGCTTAAGCGATTCGTCAAGAGTCACTTCGCCGCTCTCGAGGCGCGCCGCTATCGCCTCAAGCTCATTCATATTATCCTCAAAGGTCTTAACAGCCATGTAAAATCCCTCCTATTTGACAGTGCACTTTACCGCGCCGTCTCTTATCCTAAGATCAAAATCAGTTCCGCTCACAAAATCCTCCTTACGCTTTAAGACCGTGCCGTCTTCAAGCGTGGGTATCGCATACCCTCTCGCAAGCGTGTTTAATGGGCTCAGCGCATTGAGCCTTGCACACAGCTCACCGAGCCTGCCTTCGTTTTTGCTCAATACCAGCCTGTACGCTGTCTCTATCCGCTTCATTGCCATATCATGCCGCTGCGCGCAGTCATTTATCATATCCTGCGGCGTTCCCGGAAGCACACGCTTGAGCCTTAGTCCCGCATTCTCTATCCGCGACCGCATAGCTCCCAGCATTCTTGACTGCGTGATCGCTATAACCCTTTGCAGCTCTATCGCCGAGGGCACGCTTATCTCTGCCGCCGCCGATGGAGTAGGAGCGCGCATATCCGCAACAAAATCCGCAATAGTGAAATCGACCTCGTGACCTACCGCCGAGATCACCGGTATCTTTGACGCGAATATCGCCCGCGCCACACATTCCTCGTTAAAAGCCCAGAGATCCTCTATGCTTCCTCCGCCTCGGCCCACTATCAAAGTATCAACTGAACTTTCACGGTTGAAATATTCTATACCTGCAACGATGCTCTCCTTAGCTCCCGCTCCCTGTACAAGCGCCGGATATATCACGATCTCCGCCATTGGAAAGCGTCGTGTCGCAACATTGATTATGTCCCTTACCGCCGCTCCCGTTGGAGCCGTCACCACTCCTATTCGAGACGGACAGCGTGGTATCGGCTTTTTATGGATATCATCAAAAAGCCCCTCCGCTGCAAGACTTTTTTTCAGTCTTTCATATTCAAGGTATAGCGCGCCAACTCCATCTGGGATCATCTCCTCTATATAAAGCTGATACGCTCCGCCGGCTTCGTAAACAGATACTCTTCCGCGCGCGATGATCTTCATTCCGTCAGACGGTGAAAACGCGAGTGTTGACGCCGCCGAACGGAACATCACAGCCTTTAAAACACTGTGCTCATCCTTTAGTGTCAGATAGATATGTCCCGACGAATGGCGCTTGAAATTAGAGATCTCACCCTTTACCCACAGATCATTCAGTACCGGCTTGCTGTCAAGCAGACGCTTTATATAATTATTTACCCGCGAAACTGTGGCAATGACCGCCTGTGTATTTGCCTCCATGTATAAATATCCTCCAAATCAATTCTGACTTGCATAATACGCCGTTTATTCTTTCGGCCGCGCATGATCATCGGCTGCCATAAATGTAAGATATGCTGTTCCGACCGCATTGTCCGATGAAAGCTCGTGCGTTGCAAAATGTACCTCCGCATCAACGTCTCTTTCAAGGATCCCGCGTATTATCCCATTTGAAGCCACTCCGCCTGCTATCATAACAGTATCAAGTCTCTCAGCGGCAGCCGCGGCGTTTATCGTCCTTTCAAGCACACCGCCGAGATGTTCAAAAACAGCCCTTGCCGTGGCCGCATCCGGACCATCGATACTCCTTAAAAGCTTCGTCTCCACTCCGGAAAGATTCATATATGCGCCCTTTACGGAAACGGGCAGCTTTTCTTTCGGCTTGTCCTCATACATGAGCGCCAGCTTTTCCAGCTCCGCCCCGCACGGGAAACGCATCCCCATCGCTACGCCTACGCGGTCAATAAGCTGTCCAGCGCTTATATCAAGTGTTCCGCCGATTATCCTGCAATCGAAATTATAGCCGTTATATTCCGTGCGAAGTATCTCGGTAGTGCCTCCCGATATATGGACGGAAACGAACGGCTTCGTAAGCAGCTCCGTACAGCCGGATGATATGATCCCAGCCATGATATGCCCGTCCTGATGTGAGAATTCGTAAAGTGGAACGCCAAATGATGCCGCTACAGCGCGCGCATAGCCGTGCCCAACAGTAAAAACAGGCATATATGACCCTTCGACCGATCGCGGTCTTGTGCTCACGCCCACTGCCGATATCGCTCCGCGCGCCTTCGGGATAAGCTTCTCCAACATCCCCGGCAGCTCCTTATTGTGTATGAACACAGCCTCGCTCTGCCGTATACCGCGGCTGCCCTTTTTCACCTTAAGCAGCTTGCGGAGCATAGTATGCTCCGTCCCGCTGCACAGTGCCGCAGACGTCGTGTAATTGCTCGTGTCTATGCCAAGAGTTATCATAGCTCGCTCATCACGCTGCCGAGCACCCCGTTTATAAATGACGGGTCCTTATCATCACAGTATTTCTTTGCAAGTTCCACCGCCTCGTTTATCGCTACCTTAGGTGGAACGTCATCACAATATTTCATCTCATAGACCGCAAGTTTTAAGATAGACTTCGCAGCCTTTGAAAGACGTCTGAATGACCAGCCTTCCTTAAGATGTCTGCTTATCGTATCGATGATCTCCTGCTCATGCTCG
>CAJFNT010000157.1 GCA_904395315.1 uncultured Clostridia bacterium | reverse complement strand
ATGTGTTTTTCTTGGTCGTTAAACATTATATCACATTTTGGAGTTATTCTCATCTTTTTTGTCACACATCAATTATATCATAACATGATTTTCATGGCAGTATCGAAGGCGCAACAAAAAGCGACAGCTAAATATATAAAAAACAACTATGACAGGATAGAGGTAAAGGTCGCAAAGGGCGCAAAAAGTCTTATAGAAACGGCGGCAAAGGCGAATAATGAAAGTATAAACGGATATGTTAAACGCGCCGTGAAAGCCCAATATGAGGCAGATACGGGCAATGCAATAGACTTGTGACCGAGGCGGCAATTGACTGCTTCTTTTTATGCCATAAATCCAACGCGCCGCCTCTCGGGGAGACCGTTATACTGTGCCAGATAAAAGACCGCCAGGTTTATTTGTGAATATATATAAGCTTACTTTATTGTATACCGTGCGAGCTATTTTCTGCGTGTTCGATGGTCAGGCATTATCTCGTCAAGAACAGAGTAAAAGGCGGGAGAATGGGCGCTTACTACCATATGCGCGAGCTCATGCGCAGCCACGAATTCCGCAAGAGATGCCGGTAGTGAATAGAGATATTTGTTATATGTTATGATCCCCGCCGCGCGGCGGCAGTTGCCCCATTGGCTTTTCATAAGCCGGGCTTTTATCTGCGGAAAAGGAAATCCGTAGCGTGAGAAAAGCGGGTATATCCTCTCGGTTATCAGCGTAAAATATTGTGCCGCCTCATCTGTTGACACGTCCGGAGGAAAAAGCGGTATGCGATCCGCTTCTCGGGAAAGCGATCGTTCGATAAATGTTTTCTTGGACGCGACGAATGAGTCTATAAATTCCGCAGAGATACCGCGCCTTGCGGAAACTTTAACGCTCCCTCCGGATATTCGGAGATTGATGTTTTTTACATTCTTTCGTGTCAGCTCGTATTCAATACCGTTTATTTTTCTTATCAAATCAATACCTCCGTTTCTTGTTGACTTTTGTTGATATTTGTATTATAATCAATGATATATGAAAAATCAGTTGTACGATGAATAGGAGTGGAAATATGAATATATTCCTTATATATGCGTTTATGTTCTCAGGAGGAAGTGTGATCGGCTGGGCGCTTGAGGTAGTGTTTAGAAAATTCTTTTCGAACAGTAATCCGGAGCATAAGTGGATAAATCCCGGTTTTTTGAACGGACCGTATCTGCCGCTTTATGGATTTGGGCTTTGTGCGCTTTATACGATGACGATGCTTGAAAATGTGATCCCTGTGGAAAACAGTATTGTTCGGGAGTTGATCCTATTTGTTATGATGGCTGTGGCAATGACTGTGATTGAGTACATAGCAGGTATGATCTTTATCAAGGGAATGAAAACAAAGCTTTGGGATTATTCTGATCAGCGGGGGAATATACAGGGTATAATCTGTCCTCTGTTCTCGTTTTTTTGGGCGGTATTAAGCGCGGTATATTATTTTTTGATACATCCGTATGTGCTTGGTGGGATACAGTGGTTGTTTGACAATCTGGCTTTTTCATTTGTCATAGGATTATTTTTCGGAGTGTTTCTCGTTGATGTATTCTATTCACTTGATTTGCTCGTGAAGATAAGACGATTTGCAGCTGACAATGATATAGTGGTGCTTTATGAGCGTCTTAAAAATGAGGTCATCACAAAAGCAGATATGTATAGAAAAAGAGATAAAATACATTACTTCCTGCTTACGTTTCATGATGGAAAGAGCATAAATGAAGTGCTTCAGGAGCATTTACAGAATGTAAAAAACGAGAAGCGTTTCAAGCGTAAATAAAAACGCTCTCTGCCTTGTGGCAGAGGCGCTTTTTATTTATGTACAGAATTATCTTACCATTTCATCCTGCGGACCTGTTGCCTTGTGCGAGTTTATTACCTGACGTATCTCGTCTATCGAGCTTGCAGACATATCGCCCTGTACGGTGTTCTTTACGGCTGACAGCGCGTTTCCGACTTCGAGAGCGCGTACTATATCGCGGTCCTTTATAAGGCCGTAGAGTACTCCGGCAAGATAAGCGTCGCCGCTTCCGATCCTGTCTATTACTTCGATCTCCTTGTACGGATGTTCCTCATAGAATTCGCCCTCGAAAAGTATCTTTGAGTTGAAATTATGGCGTGTGGGGCTTACAACTTCGCGGCGTGTTGTTGCTACGAGTTTGCAGCCGTAGTCGTTTGCATAGCCTTGCATTATCTCCTCAAGGGTCCCTGTTCTTCTGAGCATTCTTCTTGAAGTTTCCTCTGATACGAACAACAGGTCAACGTATGGGAATATACTCTCTATAACAGGTTTTGCCTCTTCTTCACTCCAGAGCGCCGCTCTGTAGTTGACGTCAAATGATATGAGAGTTCCTGTTTCCTTGAACTTCTTTATGACCTCAAGAGATACCTCGCGCAGGTGTGGATCAAGCGCGAGAGTGATCGAGCTTATATGGAAGATCTTTGTCTGGTTAAAGACATCCGGATTGATTTCGTCAAGCGACAGCGAACACATAGATGAATTTGCTCTGTCATATATACATGTCGATTTTCTCGGATAGACTCCACTTTCATAATAGTAGATGCCAAGTCTTCTTTCAGGTGACATATCGTATACGAGATGGTCGTCCGATACATTTCCGTAGCGTATCTTGTTCCTGATGAAATGTCCCATCTTGCTCTTTGGTATCTTTGTTATTATCGCGCTCCTGAGCCCGAGCATCGCAGCGCCGGAAACAACGTTGAGCTCCGAACCGCCGGCGTTCTTCTCAAACGTTTCACTCTGCGATATTTTTTCCTTACCCGGCGGTGAGAGGCGAAGCATGACCTCGCCCATACCGATCAGGTCAAAATCGGTGTCCTGTTTGAATTCAAACATTTTCTATTCCTCCTTATCAGGCATTATTGCCGTTTTTTTATCCAAACAGACAGGAGACAAGGTCTCATATCTGTTTTGAGATCTTATAATGTCACCCGAGCGCGGTCCATGTTTCAACGCCGTTTTCAAGCGTGAATGTATGCGGATTTGCAGCCTCGGCGATATAAATGTAATATTCGCTGTTTGCCGGAACATCTGCAAATGTGATTATCCCAGTGGGAAGTGTGTCGGCATTCGGTTCTCTTCCGAGAAGTATACAGATCTGTTTAACGGCTTCAGCGCGTGTCAGCGGCGTATCGGAATCCTCAAGCCCGCACATATAGCCGAGACGGGACATTATGGTCTTGAATTCCGTTACGGTCACATTGTTGTTCGGGCGGAAGCTTCCGTCCTCGTATCCTTCGATCGCTCCGTTTGTCTGCATGAATCCGACTGCGTCGGCGTACCAGTCATCATTTGACACGTCTGTAAATGATGGCGTGTATTGACCGTTATATCCGGCCGAAAGTCTTGATATCATCGTTGCGAGCTCAGCGCGCGTAAGAGGCGCCTCGGGCGCAAATTCTGTATCGGAACGTCCAGTGATGAACGATGCGTGAGTGTCGGTGCTGCCGTATTCGCCGAGCATACCTGAATTTCGGGATGCAGGTATCCTAAGAATTGAATATGTGTACGGTCCTGTCATATATGTAAACGGCACAGATGTGAGCGTGAAGCTCGTTGTTTGATCTGTTACGGTGTTTGGAGCATCTATACTGTTTGACAGGTCAGGATCGTTGCCTGTAAGACTGATAACCGTTGCCTCATTCCCGGGAACGACCGAATATCCGTCTATGCTGATATTTAATGCTTTTTCATCTTCTGTTACATTTACGGCTTTTATGATTATCTCTCCCGCTGTCTCATCATATGATACGTTCGTATACATCCCGGATGTGTTTGAGCCTTCTCCGATCTCGGAGATAAGATTATAGTCGCCGAGATTGTTTCCGTTCATCTTCTGAACATAATAGCTCGGAGAACCGTATGATGATGTGTCATCGAACCAGATGAGATCGGGCGACCACTGTGTGTATCCTATCCTTGCAAAAAGCGGCGCGTAGCATGACATCACCACTACATCCGAGTTGCGTTCAAGCCCTGTAAAGTATGCCGCTTCTGTGAGAGCCGTATAAAGAGTGTTGGCTTCAGGATCATTCGGCTTATTGCGCGTTCTCGACGCGTATTCTCCGGCGAATACTTTTACATCACGCGGATAACTGTCATAGAAATCGGTATTCTGTAAAAACCAGTCGGGCACCATATAGTAATGCTCGTCTACAGCGTATACGAAATTCGGATCCGACTGCATGTTTTCTCTTATCCATTCCCATGCGTTGGTGTAGTTGGAGCTTGTGACATCTGGACCGGCTGTGCCTATGATGCCTATTTCAGGATAGACTTCATGTATCGCGTTTTCGAAAGCCTCAAATCTATCGAAAAACTGATTTTCCTCCGTATTCCACTGCTCATTTCCTACGCCTATCATGGTTATATTGAACGGCTCTGGATGCCCCATTTCGGCTCTTAAAGCGCCCCATTCCGTATCTGTTCCGCCGTTTGCGAACTCGATAAGATCAAGAGCGTCATCTATGTATTGCCTGAATTCATCGCTGTCTATGGGAACAATTTCGTTAGTCTGGAACTGACATGCCATACCTGCGTTGACCACTGGAACTGCCTCGCAGTCGAGATATTCGCATAGCAGGAAGAACTCGTAGAAGCCAAGTCCAAGCGTTTGGTTATAGTGATTGTAGCCGTCGGTATGGAGATCCCATCGGTTCCAGTTTTCAACGCGTTCTTCAATGGGACCCACGCTGTTCTTCCACTGATACCGGTTGTCAAGATCGTATCCTTCTATTATACATCCGCCGGGGAAACGCAGAAAGCCGGGATCTATCGCTTTGAGTTTTTCAGCGAGATCGCGTCTGAAAATACCGTCCACCGCGTCGTCGGGGAAGAGTGAGATCATGTCAAAGTCAATGGTCCCTGTGCCGTTTGCGGTTATTACAAGCTGAGCGCCGCGTACCGCTTCGGATGCGGTCATATCAAACGTGTATTTTGCCCATTCACTCGTTATGCCGTTTATTTCGGACTCGGCATATGCGACTCCGTCTTTCACGGCGCTTACGGTTATTGTGCCGGTAAAATCATCGGTCTTTGCATACAGTGAGCCGTGGTATGTCATGTCGTCTTTGAGCGACAGCCCGTCATATGCTGAATTGGCAAATCCGTTCTGATCGGCAGAAGGAGTGAATTCGAGATAGTGTGTGTTGTTTTCATTGAGCGGTTCATCGGTCTTATACTCCATAGAGGCTCCGGTGTTGCCCGACGGATATGCAGACCATGCCCAGCCACCGTCATAGACAGGATCGAAATCCTCATTGTCGGCATATCTTGCCTCAAAGGATCGGTTTTCGACCATCTCGGCATACAGACCGCCGTCAGCCGCGTAGTTTATATCCTCAAAGAACAGACCTACCATCGTGTCTGATATATCCGCTCCTCTTTCGCCGGTGATGTTAAGAGCGTATGTGCCTCCGCCCTCCGGCGCAACGGATACTTCAAATGTTTCAGTGCGGGTTTCCCCGTTCTCCGATATTTCTGCGGTAAGCGTCACATCAGCGCTCATTTCGCCGAGCGTGGGTCTTGTGACTTTGCCGTCAGCCGTGATATGCGCCGGATCGCTCGATGTCCATGTGACAGTTGTATCTCCGACCGAAGTTGGGAGAGCGATGTCTTCTTTAACTACATTTTTCAGCCCTGAATCAAGCATGGCGTTGTTGAATTCATCGTTCAGTGAGCTTTGATACTCGTTGGAAAGCTCTTTTACCTCATTTTCGGAAAGCGCTCTGTCATAAATGCGGAAATCGTCCACATATCCGTTCAAGAGAGCGTCACCGTAAGGGGATCGGCCTATCCAATCCTGCGTTGTGGCGCCGAGATCGGATGGCACGGTCTCAAAAACAGTCTCAGCCTCAAGAACGCCGTCCCGATACATCTTTCCCTCGTTTCCGTCTATCGTGACTATAATATTGCTCCAGGTGCCGGCTTTAACGTCATTATCGGAAGCGAGAGCTTCCTCGTCACCGTTGCCGGCAGGAGTTATTGCAAACCGCAGTTTCGCGTCCGGTCGGGATGTGTTAAGGAACATATAGCCTGTGGATGAACTGTTGCCGAAATTCCATGCGAAATAATGTATCTCGTCAAATTCGGGGCGCATGTTGATAGCCACAGTGACTGAGTCTGTATCCTTTAAAAGTCCCTCGGGCATAGTAATGTAGTCATCCTTGCCGTCAAAATACATTCTACCGTATTCAAGCTCCGCATCGCCGGATATGATGCCGTCGTTTCCGTTGCCAGAATCGTCAGTTATGATCCCGGTGTTGTTCAGCTCGGAAAAACTGTAGTGCAGCATAAGTCCTCCGTTGTCCGTGTCAGCGGCGGATATCGGCGCGCAGACATAAGCCGCTATACCAAAAGCGGCTATGACAGATATAGTTTTTTTCATTGATAGTTTCACTCCTTTCGGATCTGTTATACCGCGCATAGTTTATACATATAATTATATTATAATATTGGAATTTAATCAAGTGTTTTTTACAAGAATTTATCTTATTTTTCATAAATATTATATAGGTTGCATAAAACATATCAGGTCACTATTCAATCATCAAAAGGAGCGATGCGTTTTGAAGAAGATATTCATATCGGTGCTTGCCGCTGTTTTTATAACTATAATAATACCGCTGGTTATTGTGGAGGTGTTCACACCGTCGGAAAATGCGGCGTCATCTGAAGGGGATATGCCTGCTGTTACCGCGGAGGTTGAATAGAAAACAAGTGAATTTTAACAAAATAATCTGATTATTGGTGTATAGATATATTGCTTTTCTACAAAAAATGTTGTATAATAATAATGTGTACTTATGTCTTTTTTTTAACAGAGTTATATTTAGAGAGAGGGAAACTATGAAAAAGAAAGTATTGTCAGTAATCGCTGCGGCAGCTATGGCGATGTCTGCAATGCCTACAGGTACCTATGTGCTTGCGGAGGATAAGCCGGCTTCGCCTGACGGGTATACGGCGTATTACAGTTTTGACGATGTTGAAACGGAGAACGAGAAACTTTCGGTGATAAGGCCGGGAGAATGGCAGGGTACGGATCCGGAGACGGGCGCGGATGAAGACGCTTCGGCGGTATATTCTGATTACAGGGCGAGATATGGAAAATCACTGAATCTGTCAAAGGGAGATTACGGAGTGATGCTTGAGGAGATGATCCCTAAGGACAGCTCGTATACAGTGTCATTCTGGGGATATGTTACGGAAAATGTTTCATATAACAATCCCGCGGTATTCATAGACGCCAATTCGTATAATGATGATGGTTCTGTGGCAAATGAGAGTTGGCACAGGATATGCCCGTACGGAGGCAGCGATAGATACGATCAGGAATACGTGTTCCAGTACCGCGCGAACGACGCGGTGTCGATAGTCTGGTCGGGAATTAAAGACAGTTCTATATCCGGCGCATGGCATCTTTTCACGGTGACTTATGACACAGACGCGTCTTCTTACAGCGCAAAGCTGTATCTTGACGGACAAGAGGTAACGGCATCCGAAGGCGGCGCGTTCGTGCCGGATCTCGCGTCGGACGGCAAGGTGTATGTGGGTGTGAACCCGTGGGCGGACTGGGACGGTACCTTTAAGGGTTATATAGATGATCTTTATATATATGATAAAGTGCTCTCGGTAGATGAGATCTCGGCTATGTATACACCGTATGTTGCTCCGCCTGAGGATTATGACGAGCAGTATTCGGATACTGCCGATACTTTAGCGCTGTACACCTTTAACGAGTTGTCTGACGGTGTGTCAAGAACTTCCGCGAAAGACAGGAGCGGCAGCGGAAACGATGCTTCGCTTTTCGGAGCTTCGGCGTATGTGTATGATGAGGAAAAGGGGAGCAAAGTTCTGTACACAGGCGGCACAAGCGGATCATATATGGAATTCCCCTTGCCGAAGGATGAGAACGGGAATGTGTCTGAGTATTTTACTGTTTCCATGGATATAAAGAATCTCACAGAAGGAAATTATTTTAACTTTTATGTGGGAGACGGATCCTCCAATTCATCAGGTATAAATTATTTTGGATATAAGATGGCAGATGATATTCTTCTATCTGCTAAGGGCGACGGCGAGGAGTTAAAGACAACGCTTTCGGGAGCGGGCGTTCAGGGAGAATGGGCGCATGTCGACTTTGTGCTCTCGGACGGCGTCTGCACGATCTATGTGAACGGGAATAAGGTTGGAACTATGAACGGATATTCCATGCGCACTGTGGGAGCGTCCGTGGGAAGGCTCTCATTCAGCGGCTGGTCGGCTGATGCTTACGCTAAGGCTTATTATGAGAATGTGGCTGTCTATGACAATGCTCTTACGGAAGATGGTATAAAGGCTCTTGCGCCGATAGATGATCCCAACGATAATATAGATGAGAGAGAGATAGAGCTAAATATCACGGCTGAAAAGGGCGTTGATATACAGGACGGGATGATCGGCCTGTTTTTCGAGGATATAAATTATGCCGCTGACGGCGGACTGTATGCCGAAATGGTGGAGAACAGATCTTTTGAAGCGAGATATGTTGACAACAGCGTAAATCCGACTTATGACGGAGACTGGGCTTGGTCGGCGTATCCAGCGAGCGGTTCGGGTGCGGTGATGGGATATAAGACGGATGAGCCGCTCAATGACAACAACACACATTATCTTGAGTTTACACCGTCCTCGGAACAGAACGGCTTTGCCAATGCCGCGTATGACGGTCTTGCGCTCAAGGACGGAATGGAATATCATGGCTCGCTTTATGCAAAGACCGATGATTTCAACGGCACTGTAACGGTAAGCGCCGTTAAGGAGGGCATAACATATGCCGAGGCGGAGATAAGCGGCATAACAGGTGAATGGACAAAATATACGTTCGATATGACCGCATCGGACGCGGTACGCGGCGCTCAGCTCGTTGTCGCGGTTGATGGCACAGGAACGATAGATTTCGACATGATCTCGCTTTTCCCTGATGATGCGGTCATGGGTATCTTCAGGAGCGATCTTGCGCAGCTTTTGAAGGACCTTAACCCGGGATTCCTGAGGTTCCCCGGCGGATGTATCATTGAAGGATATGATCTCGACAACCGGTATCAGTGGAAGCAGAGCGTGGGCCCTGTTGAGGAAAGAGTTGAGAACTGGAACCGATGGGATCTGCATACCACAGGGTATAATCACTACAATCAGACACTCGGTCTCGGATTCTATGAATATTTCCTGCTCTGTGAATATCTTGAGTGCAGACCTGTGCCGGTATTGAACGTTGGACTCGCGTGCGAGTATCAGTCGAGTGAGACTGTTCCGGTATTTGAGAGAGATGGAAAAACTTATACGGCTGAGTTCTATCAGTACATACAGGACGCGCTCGATCTCATAGAGTTTGCGAACAGCACCGATTTTGAAAACAGCGAATGGGCGAGATTGCGCCGAGATATGGGACATCCTGAACCTTTCGGACTTGATATGATAGGTATAGGAAACGAGCAGTGGGAGAAGAACGGAAATCAATGGTTCGAGAGATATGAGGCGTTTGAGAAGGAGATACATAAGGTATATCCGGATATGAAGCTCGTAGGCACTTCAGGGCCGGGTGTACAGGACAATGATTATAACAACGCATGGAGCTGGATAAGGGAGAATATGGCGGAAAACCCCAATTTTGTGAGTGTGGTAGATGAGCACTATTACAGAACTCCCGACTGGTTCTATGAGAATATCGATTTTTATGACAGTTATCCGCGTGATGTGAAAGTGTTTGCCGGTGAATACGCGTCAAGGCGCAGGAATCAGCCGAACGATCCCGAGGCGAACACGTGGGAGGCGGCGCTTTCCGAGGCGGCATATATGACTATGGTCGAGAGGAATGCCGATGTAGTGTACATGGCTTCATATGCGCCTCTCTTTGCAAGACTGGGATACACCCAATGGTCGCCTGATATGATATGGTTTGATGATGCCGAGAGCTACGGCAGCCCGACATATTACGTGCAGAAGCTTTACAGCAATAATATGGGTGATCACACATTGAGATCCGAGCTGAGCCAGCTGAGCCCGGAGCCGTGGATATATCAGAATACGTCATACGATGAAGAAACGGGCGATATCATAATAAAGATCGCAAATTCGGGAGAAAATGCCGTGACGATACCTGTCACGATAGATGACTCGTTTGAGCTTACGGGGAACGCTTCTGTCGAGCAGATAGCCGAGCCGGATCTCTATGCTGTAAACAGTATAGATGATCCGTACAATGTATCCCCTGAGAAGAGTACAATGGCGGTTGATGGTCAGTTTGATCTGGAGCTGCCGGGATATTCATTTACAGTGCTGCGCATAGAGACGGATGCAGGCGCAGGCACGGGATCGGTCGTTGAAAACGCGGCATACGCAGACGGAGAAGTGACATTTACTCTTAACGGTCAAAGCGGAAAGACGTTGAAAGCGTATGCGGCGGAATATGATGAAAACGGATCGCTTTTGGGCGTGGGACTTACCGAATGCACACCTGCGGCTGACAGCGAGGATATATCTGTTTTGTTAGAGACAAAGGAGGAAAACAGCAAGATAAGGCTTTATGTCTGGAATAATGATCAGGAGCCTGTAACAAAAAGTGTGGAAGTAAGATAAACAGCAGGGCTGGGCGGTCCTTGCGAGACCGCCCTAAGTTTAGGAGAGAGATGAAAAAGAAAATAATCAGCGCGTTTATCTGCGCGGCGATGTGCTCATCCGTGTTTGTTCCGGCAAGCGTGACGACAGTGCCGGCCCGGAGCCCAAATACTACCGGACCCCGCAGTATATGGATGTCGGTGTCTGATACGGCTACGATCGTGGCAGACGGCAGCGCTGATATCACAGCGCCTGCGCCTGTGACAGATGATTTTAAGATCATGCTTTGGGATAGCTCAGAGGGCATGATCCCTTATACGGAAGCAATAACTGAGCTTTGAACAATGATCGGTTCGGCGGGATCGCGGAAGCGGCCCCCTGCTGATATATATATAGGAAGGAGAGCGGTCAAATGAAGAGATTTATAAGCGCGGTTACAAGCGCGGTAATGGTTCTTTCCGCGGTGTCTGTGGTCATGCCGGCGAGTGCTGAGGAAACGGGTACCGAAGGAAGGCAAGTGGAGTATCTCACCAGAGGTCTTACAGCAGTGAAAACGGATGGAGGAGTATTTCTTTCATGGAGACTTCTTGGCAGTGAACCCATGACACAGAAATATGATATTTATAAAAACGGAAGACTGTATGTCAGTGGGATAGATGCAACAAACTATACTGACAATGATGGATTTTCGTATGACACGTATCAGGTAGTCCCGGAGGGAACCTCGGAAGAGAATGTGGACGGTCATTGCGCTGTCACATCTGTATGGACGGATAATTATTATGATATCCCTCTCAATAAGCCGGATGCCGGAAGAATAAAGCAGACAGGTGAGTCGTATACATATTCCGTAAATGACGCTTCTGTGGCAGATCTTGACGGCGACGGCGAGCTTGAGTATATAATCAAATGGGATCCGTCAAATTCACAGGATAATTCAAACAGAGGATATACAGGTAAAGTATATATAGACGCGTACGAATTCGATGGGACGCAGCTCTGGCGTATAGATCTGGGTCAGAACATCCGAGCGGGCGCGCACTACACACAGTTTATCGTATATGACTTTGACGGCGACGGCAAGGCGGAGATGGCGGTAAAGACTGCGCCGGGAACGATCGACGGACAGGGTAAGTACGTAAATGAGACCGGGGTTTTTGAGGGGACATATGATAATAACAGCAGTGAATATGTTGTCACGAAATCCGGAAAGTCACAAGGAATGGTAATAAGCGGCGAGGAATATCTCACTATGTTTGACGGTGAGACCGGCGCGGCGCTAAATACTATCGATTATCCGATAGACAGAGGATCGGTGAGAAGCTGGGGCGACAGCTACGGCGGACGCTCGGAGCGTTATTTGGCCGGTGTGGCTTATTTAAACGGTACGACACCGAGTCTTATAGAGTGCCGCGGCTATTATGAGAAGGCATCTATGGCAGCTTTGGATTGGAGCAGGGATGATGGCTTTGATCTTCTTTGGAGCAGGATAGACACATATGAAAAGGACAGCGGAGGCAGTTGGGGAACATATGTTACAGATGAGACAGGAGCAAAGACCAGAGTCCCGAGAGAAACGAGCATATATGGTCAGGGAAATCATAATCTGTCGATATGTGATGCCGATAATGACGGAAAAGATGAGATCGTTTTCGGTTCGGCGGTCGTAGATGATAACGGCGATGGCATGGAAGCGAGCACTCAGCATGGTCACGGAGATGCCCTGCATGTCACAGACTTCAATAATGACGGAGAGCAGGAAGTGTTCCAGGTCCATGAAGACAAGAATATAGCTGATGATTACGGCGCGGAATACAGAAAAGCGGGAACAGGACAGGTCATTTCGGCGTTCGGAGCACGTACGGATGTTGGAAGAGGTGTGATGGGAAATATCGATGACGAGTATGCTTCTCAGAATCCCGATGCGTTGTCAATGTTTTGGTGTTCGGCATCATCAAACCTGTTTGATCTGAACGGCGATCCGGTAACGAGAACAGTAACAGCTGACGGAAGCACAACGGAAGTAGAAGTTCCGGCTCCGGCTGATACCAATTTCCTGATATACTGGGACGGCGATCTTTCAAGAGAACTTCTTGATCAGACGAGGATAGATAAATATACTGTAGAAAACGGCACACAGCGTCTTGAGACGTTCTCGGGAGTGCATTCGAACAATTCGTCAAAGGCTACTCCTGCACTCTGTGCGGATCTTTTCGGAGACTGGAGAGAAGAAGTGGCGTTTGGGACATCAAATGACAAAGCTTTGAGAATATTTACGACCACTGATCCCACGGAATATAAGCTCACGACTTTGATGCATGATACTCAGTACCGTGAGGCTGTAGCTTGGCAGAATGTCGGATATAATCAGCCTGCGCATCTTAGCTATTATGTAGGTTCGGCATCTCTCGCCGAAGGCGCTAATTATCTGGATCCGGCTTCAGGATTTGACAAGATATATTATCCTAACGAGCCGCAGCTGGATATAGTAAAAGAGACTAATGAGCAGTATGTATACACATCAAACAGTTTCAATAACGGTAACTCGGAAGGGTTTACAAATATAACACTGAGGACTCAGGAGGCGCCGTATAATAATATCGCTGTAGCGCAGGATGAGGCTGTGCTCGATATGCGTTATATATTTGACGAGTCATTCACACCTCCGCCTGCGACAACTCCGGCTCCTCCCAAGGAAACAGCAACGCCGACATACACGCAGGATTTTGAATCTGATGAGGCGGGGACTGTTGTGCTTGAATTTGGAAATACTGACGCGGCGGTGGCTCCTAATGAGGATTATGATGGACTTAAATTCTATATAGGAAACAGAACAGATGGAGATTCCACGACCAATATCTCTATCGTCGCAGATGGAAATCCGGGAAATGCTGTAGCGCTCAGATCGGGAAGGTTTGCAAGCGGAATGCGAGCTCCGAGAGTTGAGCTTTTAATGCCTCAAGCAGATGTCAATACAGAGGTCATTGCAACCATGAGCATAAAGGCTGAGGCCGGAAACTCGCTGAGTTATAATGACAGCACATCGTCCAGACCGTCATCGGTTCTTCTTCAGGGTGATGATACATGGCACACCTTTACTGTGTCTGTGGCTTTCGACGGCAGCGGCAATGCAAAGAGGACTTTCTATATAGATGAAGAAGAAGTGGCATCAGATACTGCAAAGACACTTCCGGTGATTTGGGCAACGGATGCTAATGTCAATACAAGTCTTCTTATCGATAACTATTCGGTAAGAGTCGAAAAGCCGGAGATCGTAGAGACTGAAGCGCCGACGGATACACCGACAGACACACCTACGGACACCCCAACGGATACACCGACAGATACACCGGATATCGATCCGGAAAACTGCGTTAGGATCGTTGCTGCATATAATGAGAACGGAACGCTGAGATCTGTTGAAATAACTGAAAATGCGGCTGTGACGGAAGAAACTCCGGAAGCATTTACAAAGGTATTGTATTGGAACAGTATGGCTGATATGATACCGATAGCGTCATATTCGGGAGCTTTTGACGTATCGGAGAATGAGATTGAAGTAATGGCCGATGAAGCTGAAGAAACTGCGGAAGTGATCGACACATCGTCAGATGAAACCGAGAGCCGGACCGATGAGATCTCTGAGACGGAAACGGCAGAGACCGAAGACGCTGGATCGGAAATAGATATGACCGTGAACACAGACACTATCTCGGCGGTAGACGCGGCATATGATGAGATAGGTGAGTTTGAGACCTTTGCATCTGATACCTCGGGCACATATAAGATAGCGTTTGACTGGAGACCCGGTTCGACTGTAAGCTTTACAGATGATAAAGGAGCCAATATAGTCACATTCACAAAGAATGAAGGTGAGGCGCTTAAGTATCGAGTAGGCTCGGGTGACGATAAGGTGCTTCATGCTACTCTCGTTGAGCAGAGAGCATGGTATCATGTTGAGCTCATAATAGATCTTGAAGCAAAGACCATAGATATATCCGTAATGGATTACACGGATAATTCGCCGGTAAGAAGCGTATATTCCGAATCGTTCGCGGGAACAGACGGATATATAGCGGAGATGGCATTCAGCAAGGGATCATATATCGATAATGTCAGAACGTCGGAGATAGAGTATCTTGTTGATATGACACTTTATAACTTTAATGTTAAGGATTCTGACGGTTCTCCGATAGAAGACGCCACGATACAGATAGGAACAAAGTCGATCACAACGAACAACGAAGGTGATGCAGCGGTCAAGATAAGACGCGAAGATTACACATACTCTGTTGCTAAGGAGAGATATAAATCTTCATCGGGATCATTTGTTCAGTCTGAAACAAATGATGTTGAAAATGTGGATGTCACGCTTGCCGATGGTGAAGCGAGAAATATCTATGTAAACTACATGTTCGGAGATGTAAATCTTCTTGATAACGGAGAAGAGGGCACAGAGACATCTGCGCTTATTGGCACAGAGTATGAGAACACTGCATATGTAGTGCCTGACGAGGTCAAGCTCAGGGAAATAACGTATACTTTCCCGACAGAGATCGACGATATAGTTCCCGGATATGAAGATTATGCCGGACAGACGTATACATTTGTATATGATGCAGATGCGTCAACCACAACAGGGATCGTAATAGGCGAGGGCGCGGACACATATATTGATCTCGGTTATAAGATCAAACGTATCCCGATCGACACAGACACACCTGTCCTTGATATAAACTTCAGTGAGGACGGATACGAGAGTGTTGATGGCAGCTGGAGCGCGGATGTGGTCGAATATGCTTCGGATGAAAACTACGGTACCAAATACGCGTTAATATCAGGACTTAACTCTAATAAGCTTAGTGTTGACATACCGGATTATGAGGATGACAATCTTGTTATCGAATTCGATATCTCATTCAAGGAGCTGTCATGGGGAGGAAACTACTTTGGTGTGACTCCGTATTTCGGTAATACCGCGGGAACTCCGCTTACTATGAGAACCTCGAGCGAGAAGAACACACAGTGGCAGTGGGCTTATCCGAAAGATCAGTATATGTCTTATGCTGTGGGTAATGATAAGGGATTCACCTATTCTTATAACTGGCAGGACAGATGGGCGCATGTTGTAATGGCCGCGGTACCGTCAGAGAAGAAATTCAATGTATCGGTAGTAAATAAGGATTCAGGTGTCGTATATCTCCAGGATGCGGAGCTGCCATTCGGAAATAATGTATCTGGTCATATAACAAAGCTCGTATTCGGACTTGCGAACGGCTCTTCGAGCGCTACCGATAAGATCGGTATAGCAAATCTCAAGGCATATACGGTTGGAACGCCGAACACGGTGACGGAAGAGAATATAGATATCTATCCTGGTGGAAGTGTTGATATTTCTTCAAGCTATCATATTTCCGATTATGAAGGGCTTGACTATAGTCTCTCCGGTATGTTTGATGTTTCATATGTATTTGAAAGCGCTCCGGGCACAGAGATAACACCTTCTAAGATGTCTGTAAACAACGGTGTTCTCACGGTAGAGGCTGATGCGACAGATGAGCCTGCTTATATAGCGGTCAAGTACGGGGATACTGTAGCGAAGAGATATAAGTTGAACTGGCTTACAAAATCGTTTGAGTATGGAACGATAAAATCATTTGAAAGCGGTGAGACATCACCGTTCACGCTGACAAGCAAGAGCGGATATCATCTCTCGAATTCAAACGGCGAGCTTCTCTACAGCAGAGATGCGGGAACGGCGTTTGATAATAATGTATGGCTGAATGCGGATATATGGACCGGAGAGCTTGCGAATGAGCCGGTATTCAGTTTCGATTACAGAGTTGAATCGGCACAGTACAAGGGATATATGATCCTGCGTGACAACAACGGCACAGAGCTTGTAAGGATAGAGACACATGTTTATCAGCCGAGAATGAAGATATTCCAGGTACCGTCTGATGGCAGCAGCAATATAGATTTCAGAGAGAATACTGGTTTCAATATAGGCGATACATACACGTTCGTATTCAAGGGCAACAATTATACTTCATCGAATCGTACGATAACTTTGTATATCTACAAGAAGGGTGATTATGATTACAGGACCGATACGGCAACTGGTGAGCCTGTAATGGATCCGGTAACGATCACACCGAATTCGGGAAGCACTAATAACGGACTGCGGTTTGCATATGAAGTAGCGCAGAATACGGGAAGCAGCGGCGCCGATACCGGTGACGCTCAGTATTTCGATAACTTTGCATATTACTATTATAAATACGAATGATGTCGAAATAAGGTCAAAAGAGGCGCGGCGTTATGCCGTGCCTTTTTTGCCTAATAGGTGATCACAATGAGAAAATTTAGAGGATGAAACATGATAAGCCGCGGCAAATTTCCGCGGCTTATTGCTTTTGTGGAGGCGTTTTTGGATCGTGTATATAATAAAACAAACCTGCCCGGCTCCCGAAAGAGCAGAACAGGTTCGTTATGGGCTTATTTATTACCAAACTCTTACCGCGCCCGCATAGTGCGAGATACGGTATGAAGTTTCTATCGATGATATCTTTACGACATCTCCGGTCTGCGGAGCGTGTATCATATTTCCGTTGCCGACATAGATACCTACGTGGCTTATTCCGCCGCCGTTTGAGAAGAACACCAGATCACCCGGCTGCAGGTTCTCGCGGCTCACATATGTTCCGGCGTTTCTCTGTGATGCTGCAACTCTCGGTACCGATATGCCGTTCTTACTGCATACATACTGTACGAGACCGCTGCAGTCGAAACCGCTCGGGCTTGTTCCGCCCCATACATATGGTACGCCAAGATAATTCATAGCTGTGTCAACTATAGCCTGTCCGGCGCTTGACGACGAAGATGATGAAGATGAAGCTGATGACGAGCTGTTATCTGTCCAGTTCGAAACGGCGTCTGAAGTGCTCGATTCGGTGTTGTCCGTTGTCGAGTAGCTTGCCGAAGCGCGCATAGCATTCTGTCTTGCTATCTCTTCCTGCCTTGCAGCCTCTTCTTTTTCTTCCGCCACACGTATTATCTCGGCATGCACATCGTCTTTTTCGACCCATTCGCCATCGTCTGTGAGACCGGTATTGATAACGTAACCTTCGTTGTAATCATCTCCGTAGAGGATCTTTGTGTAATCACCCTGATGATCTACTATTGTTACCACATCTCCCTGTTCCACAGAGTCAACGCTCTCCGCATCGCTGCTTCCGGAAGCTCGTACTGTAAGACCTGAATCCGGAGTAACGCTTGCAAGCTTATAGTGGTCGTACTGCATAGCAGTTTCTGTTGCTGTATCCTTGTCGAGTGTTACAAGATCTTTCTGCACATATCCGGCAAGACCGTTTACAGCGACCTTGTACCAACCTTCGGTGCTTTCCAATATCTCCACCTGATCTGCTCCGCTCATACTTCCGAGCGACGCGGCGTCTTCATTGGGCTCAGCTTTAAGATCTGCTGAACCTATAACATTTGCATATCCCAACGTGAGATAGCTTTTTTCAGCTATCGCCTGCTCTGTTGCCTGATCAACAGCAGTGTCTGTCTCTTCAGCCGCAGTCTCATCTTCAGCGGTCGTTGTAAGGGCAAGAGCCTTTGCACCGGCATCATCTTCTGTGCTTGCAATAGTGATGCTTTCTGTATTGTTGGCAGTGCTGAGCTTCATATTCCTTTCAAGCTTTTCTGCAGACATATCCGACACCTGAAAAACGCTAAGCGTACCTACCATTACAATAGCTGCTAATGCAATGATAGTGTGCTTCAAATTTCTCATTATAAAAGACCTCCATCTAACACAAACAGAAGCGCTTACTTGTGAGTTGGTTTATTACTGAAATAACACTTCCGTTACAAACTTTTCGATTATATTACTGAATTGTTACAAATAGATTATACACTAAAAAAACGGTTTTGTCAACCGCTTTTTATAAAAAAACGAAATTTTTGTAATGATGATGCAATAAAAACGAGGGTGATGTAACATGTTTGTAACAAAAGAAACAAAGATGACATATAAAATAACGGTTTGAAGAAAAAAATATATAATAAATGATCATTTAAAGTGTAAGATGTGTGCCTTAATGTTACACTTATATTACAAGAACTTTTTTGCGAGATACCGGCTGAGCGTGTCTGTAACAGATGACATATATTTTCGGCTGACCGGGATCTCTGTTCCAAGTATAGTGATTTTGCTTTTTGAGGCGTGTGTGATACGGCTGAGATTTACTATATAGCTCTGATGTGTGCGTATAAAAGTCGTGAGCTCCAGTTTTTGCTCGGTTTCTTTTAAAGGGAGATTGAGTATCTGTTCGCTGCCGTTTATGTAATGGACTATTGTTTTTTCAGCATTCCCTCAAAATACGCGACTTTATTCAGATCTATCTTGATCATACCGCTGCGCTGTTTGATACAGATATAGCGTTTTTTTGCGGTTTTCGAGGCATAGATCCACAGCCTTTCTCAGCTCGGAGTCACTAACAGGCTTTACAAGGAAATATGAGTGCTTTACAGCATAGACATCCTGAAAGAAGTCCCGTTCCACAGATACAAATATGATATCTATGGAAGGGAAACGATTCAGGATCTATGATGCGTTATCTATACCGCTGCTCTCTTTGAGAATAATATCGATGATAGCTATATCATATTTCTGAACTGATTTTATAAAAGATTCTGTATTTAAGTAACAGTCTACAGAGAAGCTGTTATCTATATTTTCAAGTTGTTTCTTCAGATCCTCACAGAAATTGGGATCATCATCGATCACAGCAATATGTATCACTTACTTTTCCTCCATTTTCATTGGTATGGTAACAACAGCGGTGAAAACGGCGCTGTTATGCTCATAAACAAAATTACCGCCTAAAAGCTCGGACAGTTCTTTTATGATATGAAGACCGTAGCCATGGTTTTCCGTATCGGATTTTGCGATATCCGAAGACGGCATACTGTTTTGGCACTTTATCACGAGACGGTCTATTTTTATACCTACTTGCAAATTGGTGCTATGTCAAGATAACGGACACATTAAACCTTTGTTTTTTAGTAAAATCAGCAAAATGCACAAATTGGTCGCATTTATT
>CAJFNT010000156.1 GCA_904395315.1 uncultured Clostridia bacterium | reverse complement strand
GGCTGTAAATAAAGAAGCTCTTGAAACGATGGATCTTATACCCGGACTTACCATGGGCGGCGCGATATATGATCTCAATGAAAAAGCAACCGCGCAGATAAAACAGATAATAGAGGAAATAACATCTGCCGAACATGATAACGGAACACCCGAGCAGAAACTGGCGGATATGTATAAAACGATCACTGCAGTCGGCTCCGGCTCATATAATGATATCTCACCGCTCAGAAAATATCTCGATATGGTGGATTCCGCCCGGACGGCAGCTGATCTTGCGGATATAAATGCAGCGCTTTCCGAGGAAGTATGCTGTGCTCCGCTTATGGATTTTTCAGTCGTCACCGATATGAAAGACAGTACCAAACATATCGTGTCATTCGATGTGCCGGAGACCTCATTCACAAAAGATTTTTATGAGGATACAGAAAGCAAACAGTACGAGATATTTATGGATTATGTGAGCGGTATTTTTATGCTCGGAGGTGAGGATGAAGCCGAGGCAAGAGAAGACGCGCGCCTTTATTTCGAGTTTGAAAAAACGCTTGCGGAAGTGGCTATGAACAGAGAGGACTACAGTGATGTTGACAAGTCGTACAATATATTCACGATGAACGAATTGAAAGATATGTTTTCGGGGTTTGACCTTGACGCGACATACAGCGCCTCTCTTATCGGACCGACGGACCGTATTGCGGTGGCCGACGTAGGACTGACACAGGCGTTGGCGGACTATATAAAGGATGAAAATCTCGAAGCGCTCAAAGCGTATATGAAAATGCAGCTGCTGCTCAGGTACGGAAGCACCTTGAGCAGGGACTTCGGCGAGGCATCGAATGAATTTTCAAAGGAGATCTTGGGGACCGATTCGGCCGCGGCTGATGACGATGTTTATTCGATGCAGCTGCAGAGCGCAATGCCGGAATATATAGGCAGGCTGTATTCGGAACGTTTTTTCTCAGAGGAGGCAAAGCGCGATGTTGAAAATATGGTGCGTGAAATAGTTGACGTGTACAAGGAGCGCATAGACGCGCTTGATTGGATGAGCGATGCCACAAAAGCGGGCGCTCAGAAAAAACTGGATACTCTTATGATAAAAGTGGGGTATCCCGACAGCTTCGAATGCGCTGCCGACAATGCGGAAATATTGTCTCCGGAGGACGGAGGAAGCTATTTTATCAATATGGTGAGCCTGAAAAAGGCGGAAAAAGCGTACAATGCAAGTCTTCTCGATCAGCCAGTCGATAAATCGGAATGGGCGCTCGAGCCGTTCACTGTGAATGCTTATTACACCGCAACGTCAAATGATATAACCTTCCCGGCGGCTATACTGCAGGCACCGCTATATGATGTGAACGCATCCTTTGAGGAAAATCTCGGCGGTATAGGATTTATAATAGCGCATGAGATAACACACGCCTTTGATAACAACGGCGCAAAATTTGACGAAAACGGCAATGCCGCCGACTGGTGGGCACCGGAGGACTACGAGACCTTCGGCAGACTTTGCGCGGACATGATAACATTTTATGACGGCTGTGAAGGCATACCGGGCATACCGATGAACGGCACGCTGACGCTAAGTGAAAATATAGCCGACCAGGGCGCCGTTCAGTGTATCACCGAAATAGAATCCCGCCGTGAAGAGCCGGATCTCAGGACTCTGTATACAAGCTTTGCAAAATGTATGGCGGCAACAACGACGCGCGGTTATGCTGAATACGCAGCATCATTTGACTATCATTCAAATGAAAAGCTGAGAGTAAACAGGACAGTTGTAAACTGCCCCGAATTCTATGAGGCATTCGGTATATCCGAGACCGACGGAATGTGGGTCGCGCCTGAAGACAGAGTACGCATATGGTAAAAAAGATGCTGCGGAGGCAAATCCTCCGCAGCCGTTCTTTTACTGCACATATTCTATTTCTGTTACCCAATCTGTTCCGTCATGCGCGTTTTCGTCACACATATTCAGGATAAAGTTTATAGTATCACCCGCCTTTACGTCTGCCGTGATCTCCGGCACAGACGCGCCGGCTCGCTGTTCGGCATTCAAAATGATCCTGTAGTCATCCCCCTCAGGGTAGATCTGTTCCGTTTCGGTCAGGTCCGCGGATTGTTTAACTATCTTTATTCCTATACCGTCACGCGTACCGCTCGAGTCGTTCGCTTTTATCTGTGTCGGCAATATCCGGATAGTTCCATCCGCCGGAGCCTTAAATGTTCTTACCGAATTTGCGTCGGGATTCGGATGCATATATTCGCCGCCGGCATGGCAATAAGCGTTGCGAGTGTCAGCTGACCAGTATCCGCCCTTGTCAGAATTGTAATTCTCCATATCCTTGAAGTTTACGTCGTCCGAGGTATATCTGAAGTACCATACCGGGCCCTGTTCACCGTTGAAGTCGGTAAGCGAATTGTATATCTCCCTCACTGTGAACTCCACATCGCTGAGCGCCTTTGTCTCACCGAGAGGCTGCTGGTTTGAATCACGCCAGATAAATCCCTTGAACAGATATTTTCTTCCGTCGGCAATATATCCCGAGCCGTCGAACTTGATCGAATCCGAGATCGTCTGTGTACTGTATATCTTGTCGCTTGCTGTTTCTATCTGTTTCAAAACAGGTGTTCCATCGGTTATATCATATACAGCGAGATAAGCCGTTATCTTTGTCGCCGTATTCCTGTCTTCCAAGCTAACGGAATAATCCATTCTCACAATATCGTCCTCACCCTTTGAGATATTCGAGATCTGTCCGCTTATGTTTTCCGCCTCTGTCTCGGTATCCGGATCCTCAACGAACGTTATCCTTTCATCGTCTTCGGAAAGCGCTTCATCTCCGAGACGTATCTCCGGGAATCCGCCTCCTGCCTTTGAATACACAGTGCAGCTCTCCAATTCGCCGTCTGTCCATTTTATATCAAGTTCATATCCGCCTCTTACACGAGTTCCGCATATCTCTCCCGTCTCCCATGACGAGGGCAGCGCCGGCAAGAGATCGATATACCCGTTCTGGCTCTGAACTATGAATTCACAGAATGCATTCTGATAAGCATCCGTCCACTGACCTATGAGCGTGTTCTTTCCCGTAGGCATGTAATCGAGAGCCTCATCCGCTCTGCCGAGTCTTAAAAGCATTGCCGCTTTGTCAGGCATACGCGCCGCGCTCCCCGAGCCTCGGTTATCAAGCGCTATGTCCGCCGCCTCGTACAGTTCCGGCGTATCGCTGTTTATGAAGTTATACGGCCAAAGTCCCAAGAGCTGTGACGCGTGTCGATGAGAGCTGTACAGTGTTCGGTTCTGGCTCGGTTTCATCTGCTCAAACGCCCATTCCTGCAATTCGCCGTCTTTATGTATCTGGTAAGGCAGCAGTCTTGAAAGCTTGTCACTGACCTCTGCAAGAAGCTCCGGTTCTATTCCGAGTATCTCACACGCCTCTATATATTCCTCAAATATGCCACGGACTATAGTCATATCCTGCGTTGTTCCTACCGATACTGCCTGCCAGAGCCCGTCCACATATTCGGTGCCGTAATTCAGGCCATAGCTGTTCTCGGCAGATGTCGAAGGCGAAGTGACAAGATATACTCCCGGCTCGCCGGTTATCTCATCCGCAGTGAACTCACGTTCTACGAGCCAGTCACATGCAAACGCCGCGGCGCCCTCAAGCAGAGGATACAACGTGTTTTTAAGATAATCCTCATCCATGTTATACTTGTAATGTTCCCATGCCAGCAGCGTCGTCCACATGCCTCCAACGGGGAATATGCTCCATTCCGTCCGCTTAGAACCGTCTCCCTGCAGTGATGTGACCGCCCATATATCGGAATGATGCGGCGCCATCCAGCCGCGGAACCCGAAATCGTATTCTGCTGTTTTACGTCCGTTCTCGGCAAGGTCTTCAAGCCAGTTTATTACCGGCTCCTGCATCTCCGCAAGATTCGCCGCCTCCACAAAGCTGTTCTGCTTTATGATGTTCTCATTCATATAGTGATTGCCCCAAGACGTGGGATTCATCTGCGGATTCCACATCCCGTAGCCCATATTGAAGAAGCTTCCGCTCCTGTTCATCGATATGATCTCATAACGCTTATACTGATACGCAAGCACATGCTCAGGATCACTGTCGATATTCACCCACAGTCTTTCAAACAGACTTTGGTGATCCTCAAGATGACGCTCATAAAGCTCGTCATATCCTTTTTCCTCCGCGCTGTTCATGTATCCGTCAAGAAGTGTTTTATAGTCCTTCTCATCGCCGCTTCCGACAGTCGGATTCCTGTCAAAGCCATTAAAGCTTGTTTCCGATGAATACAAGATGACCGCTTCATTTGCACCTGTAAGCTCAAGTCCGTCATCGGTAGATGTAACGGTACCGTCAGTCTCTACTATACGTATCTTCGCCCCGACAGTCATTCCGTAATCGTCCGCCCACGTGAGCGTGTCAGCCACAACAGGCGCGCGCCATGAAAGGCTGTACTCATTGTCGGCAGTTGCCTCCGCAACAGGAGACCCCTCGCTCTCCGGCTTTTCATCAGGGAAAGTCAATGACGCCTTAAAATCGAGCGTATCCTCTCCGTCAGATTCGAGCTTGATAGCGATAACATTATCCGGATAGCTTGCAAACACCGTTCTTGTATACTTTACTCCGTCCTGAACGTACGAAGTCGTAACAGTCGCCGTGTCAAGATCAAGTGTCCTGTTATAGTTCGAATAAGATGCGTCATCCGACATATCGATAACAAGATTGCCCACAGGCAGATATGATGACGCGGAATTATCGCCCACCATCTCCTTTGCGCTGCTTTCGATCGCCTCTATATTGTCCCAGTCGGTAAGGTCACCCTCAAGCAGAGCCCTCGTATTGTCGAGCGCCTGTTTCCGCGCGCCTGACTCATCATACAGATCGGTATACGCCGGTCCGCCCGACCAAAACGAGGCATCGTTAAGCTGATATATATCCTTATCGGTACCGCCGTAGATCTTGGCACCTATTTTTCCGTTGCCTATAGGTATGCCCCCGAACGTCCAGCCGCCCGAATCATTCTTTACAGCTGTAGGTTCCGAATAGCTTATCTTCAAATTTGAAAAGTCCTTCGAACTCTCCGCCTCCGCAGGCAGGATAATGCCGCCCGACACGAACGAGGCGCACAGCGTCAATATTATGACTTTTACAGTTCTCACATCATCGGCCTCCTTTATATCGGATATATACGCCGGCCGGGGCCCGCTTTCCGCCCATGTAATATATCCGATATATTGACTTATTGTTAAATATATTATATAATATAAATACTGCTAAAACAAGAGAAGAATTTTAACAAATCACAGTTATATTGATATGGAAGAAGGTGCTTTTGATGGAATATAACGCCGGATTCGCCCGCCCGACAACGGAGGATGAGAACGTTCCCATATACATATTTTCAGCGGCGTTCGACTATCTGCATTACAAAGAGGTAAACAGAGTAAACGGATTTCCGTATTTTCAGTTTCTCCAATGCACTCTCGGAAGCGGTCTGCTCAATATATACGGAAGAGAATACAAAATAAACGAAGGAACTGTTTTTCTGCTGCCCGCAAACGTTCCGCACAGATACATAAAAACTTGCGAACAATGGCTTATCGACTGGATAGTATTTTCCGGAAGCTGCTGCGGGCCGATAATGAAAGGGCTCGGCATAACTGATTTTGCCGTTTACGAAAACAGATCCTCGCCTGAGATCCACTCGATCATACAGCGCACTGTAAACCTCTATCATAAAAAACCTCAAAACAGGGTCCTGCTCTCATCACTTTCCGCATACGATATCCTCCTGCGCATACGCTCGCTTTCACAAACCGTCCCGCGCACTAAAGCTGTGACAGACTTCATACGCGACCATCTCGCCGATGATCTGCCGTTAAAACGTCTTTCGGACATTCTCGGCGTAACGCCGGAACATCTGTGCCGTCTGTTCAAGTCGGAACACGGCATGCGCCCGTTCGAATATATAAACCGCGAACGGATCCAGCTTGCAAAACAGCTTCTTTATGAGACCGGGCACAGTATAGCTGAGATAGCGCATATGTGCGGCTTTGCAAACGAGAATTATTTCAGAGAGGTATTCAAAAAGCAAACCGGCGCTTCCCCCGGTATGTACAGAAAAAGTTTCTTATGCTAAAAAAGGGGCTGTTGCAAACTCGATGAGTTTTGCAGCAGCCTCTTCATTATATCCTTTTTGCCAGTTTTTCAACGTTTTCCTCACGGAACTGTTCAAACCGGTCTTCCTCGATCGCGTTCCTTATTTCCTCCATAAGATGATTATAGAAGTAGAGATTATGCAGCACGCAGAGACGCATCCCGAGCATCTCCTTGGCCTTGAATAAATGACGGATATACGCTCTGGAATAATTCCTGCACGCCGGGCAGCCGCAAGTGGGATCTATCGGCTCCGGATCCGTCTCATACTTCTGATTAAGAAGATTCATGGTACCGTTTTTCGTAAATATAAACGCATGACGCGCATTCCTTGACGCTATTACACAGTCAAAGAAGTCAACGCCGCGCGCTACAGACTCGATTATATTCGACGGCGTACCGACGCCCATAAGGTATCTCGGTTTGTCCTCCGGCGCATGCGGCACGACTACATCGAGGATATGATACATCTCCTCGTGGCTCTCTCCTACCGCAAGTCCGCCTAT
>CAJFNT010000155.1 GCA_904395315.1 uncultured Clostridia bacterium | reverse complement strand
TGTAGTACATGACATTAAAATTATTGAGGGACAAGATAAACTGTTTACGGCGATGCCGAGCAGAAAAACACAGGAAGGCGAATTTAAAGACATAGCGCATCCGATTAATCGCGAAATGCGCCTTAAGCTCGAAGACGCTATTATTTCTGAATATCAGAAAGTACTTGCGCAGAATTCTGACGAGCAATGATTATGGTATGTATAATAATTCCCGGATCAATAGAGATTTTCAGATAAAAGACCGCCGTATACGGCGGTTTTTTTATCTGAAATTTTTATTTAAACGGGATATGTTACTTTTACGGAAAAAAAGCATGGATACGATGTTGTTTTATATTGTTTGACTATTGTAATTCGGTTCGGTTTATGGTAAAATGAGAAAAGCAAAAGTTCTAAAAAGAGATGCCGGTACCTTTTAAAGGATCGGACATCGGAGCCGTGCCATTATTCAGGCACATATGCAGAACGGAGGATTTGAAATGAAAAAAGTTACTGCTGCTGATTTTGCGGCTATGAAAGCCGGCGGCGAAAAGATCTCGATGATAACATCATATGATTATTCGACCGCAAAGCTTGCTGACATTGCGGGTGTGGATTCAATACTTGTTGGCGACTCACTCGGAATGGTCATGCTCGGATATGACGATACGATATCCGTAACAATGGATGATATGATCCACCATTGCGCGGCGGTTGCGAGAGGCGCGCAGCGCGCGTTTGTTATCTGCGATATGCCGTTCATGTCATATCAGACATCGGTTTATGACGCTGTGAAAAATGCCGGAAGATTGATGAAAGAAGGCAGAGCCGGAGCCGTTAAACTTGAGGGCGGCACTGATATCGCCGATCAGATCAGGGCGATAGTGAAAGCATCGATACCTGTATGCGGACATATAGGTATGACGCCGCAGAGCGTGAATGCTTTCGGAGGATTCAAGGTCCAGGGCAGATCGATAGACGCGGCGAGACGGGTCATAAACGACGCGCTTGCGGTAGAGGAAGCGGGAGCGTTTGCGGTAGTGCTCGAATGTGTTCCCGCAAAGCTTGCGAAGTATATTTCCGATCGCCTCACAATACCGACCATAGGCATAGGGGCCGGAGCCGGATGCGGCGGACAGGTCCTGGTTTACCAGGATATGCTTTCAATGTACAGTGATTTCACTCCGAAATTCGTACGAAGATTTGCAGATGTTGGATCGGAGATGCGTAAGGCATTCAGCGCTTACAGTGAAGCGGTAAAGGATGGAAGTTTCCCCGCCGCTGAACACGAATTCAAGATAAGTGATGAAGTCATGGAAGAGGTAATAAAAGCCGAAGGGGGAGAGCTGTCATGATACCGGTTGTGAAAACTATAGATGAGATAAGAAAATATGTTAAGGAATGGCGCGGAGCGGGTATGAGCGTGGGGCTCGTGCCGACAATGGGTTATCTTCATGAGGGACATAAGAGTCTTATAGACCGCGCGGTAAGGGAAAACGACCGTGTAGTGGTCTCAGATTTTGTAAATCCCACACAGTTTGGTCCAAATGAAGATCTTGAAGCTTATCCCCGCGATATAGAAAGGGATGCGGCTCTCTGCGAATCTGCGGGAGCAGCGGTAATATTTAATCCTGAGCCTGATGAAATGTACGATAACGCGCTTACAACAGTCAGTGTCGATAAGATAACAAAGGTGCTCTGCGGAAAAACGAGGCCGACTCATTTTGCCGGGGTGTGTACGGTCGTATCGAAATTGTTTAATATAGTAAAGCCGGACAGAGCGTATTTTGGGCAGAAAGACGCTCAGCAGCTTTGCGTAGTGCGTAAAATGGTAAAGGACTTGAATTTTGATATAGAGATAGTTGGATGTCCTATAGTGCGTGAAGAGGATGGATTGGCGAAAAGCTCGCGTAACACGTATCTCAGCGCAGAAGAAAGAAAGGCGGCTCTTTGCCTTTCGCGGTCTCTGAAACTTGGCAGAGAGCTCATTGCTGGCGGGCAGGATTCAGCCGCGGCGGTAAAGGATGCTGTAAGAAAAGAGATAGAGAAAGAGCCGTTGGCGCGTGTAGATTATGTTGAGGCGGTAAACGCTGACACTCTCGAGGAAGCCGAGAAGACCGACGCGCCGCTTTTGGTAGCTGTTGCAGTGTATATAGGAAAAACGAGGCTTATAGATAATTTCATTATAGAGTGATCGATGCGAGAGAGGGGAGAAACAAATGCAGATAACAATGCTGAAGGGAAAGATACACCGCGTAAAGGTCACACAGGCAGAGATTGATTATGTAGGCAGTATAACCATAGATCAGGAGCTTATGGATGCCGCAGGGATTTTGGAATATGAAAAGGTCGCTGTGGTGGATGTGACGAATGGCGCGAGACTTGAAACATATACGATCGCAGGCGAGCGGGGTTCAGGTATAGTCTGCCTGAACGGCGCGGCTGCTAAGCTTATAAATAAAGGCGACACGGCTATAATAATGGCATACGCGTCAATGAGTCCAGAAGAGGCGAAAGAGTTCCGCCCCAAGGTCGTATTCGTTGATGAAAAAAACAAGATCTCTTCGGTCAAGGATTATGAACGCCATGGAGTAATAGCATAAAAAGATAAAAATTTACTTTTTAAACATATTTGAGAAAGAAGGACGATCGAAATGAAACAGATACCGATAACTCTGTTGACAGGCTATCTCGGAGCGGGAAAGACCACGCTCATGAACCACATACTTTCAAATCAGCAGGGATATAAAGTAGCGGTAATAGTAAACGATATAGGCGAAGTGAATATAGACTCATCGCTTATACAGAAGGGCGGAATGGTACAGGAGGAGGATTCGAGTCTTGTACCGCTTACAAACGGATGTATCTGCTGCACGCTTAAGGTCGATCTTATGAAGCAGATAGCGGAGCTTGCTCAGTCCGGTAAATTTGATTATATATTGATAGAGGCAAGCGGTATATGCGAGCCTTTGCCGATAGTGCAGACCATCTCAATGATGGACGGCTCGGTTCCGGGAAGCGAGATCCCGCCTATTGTAAGACTTGACTGTGTTGTCACTGTCGTAGACGCTTTAAGACTTGTTGACGAGTTTGGCGGCGGAGAGAAACTCATGGGCGATGTGGATGAGGAGGATATAGAGAATCTTCTCATACAGCAGATAGAATTTTGCTCGACCATAGTTATAAACAAAGTTGACGAAGTGTCGAAAGAAGATCTTGCGAAGGTCAAGGCGGTAGTAAGAGCGCTGCAGCCTAAGGCTAAGATAATAGAGGCTAATTATGCTGATGTTGATCTTAAGGATGTGCTTGATACAAAGCAGTTCGATTTTGAAAAGACATTTGAGTCTGCCGGATGGATAAACGAGTTTGAAAAGGATGCTGACGAGCATGATGACCATGACGAGCACGACCATCATGACCATCACGATCATGGACACCATGATCATCATGACCACGGCCATCATCACCACCATGACCATGACCATGGCGAAGCCGAGGAATACGGCATAGGGTCATTTGTATATTACAGGCGTAAGCCGTTCGACATGGTAAAGCTGCGTGATTGGCTGAATAACAGCTTCCCGGATAATGTGATAAGATGTAAAGGCATAATCTGGATAGATTGTGATAATGATATGTCGTTTGTGCTTGAACAGGCCGGAAAGCAGATACAGATGTCCGAGAACGGGCGTTGGTTTGCGTCGGCTCCTAAGAAGCAGCTTGAACAGTTTGTAAAGGACGATCCATCGATCATGGACAACTGGGATGAAAAAGTCGGAGACAGGATGATAAAGCTTGTATTCATAGGCAGAGATCTGAATAAGGATAAGATATCATCAGAGCTTGATGATCTTTTGAAAGAGATATGAGGTGATTGCGAAACAAATGTTTCGCAGTTATTTGATCGGGCATACCTAAGGAGGTAAGACGCGGTATTTTTGATGTGCGGTGAAGGCGGTAGAACAGGAGGCGAGCTATGCGGTGCGATAAATGCGGAGCAATACTTGATGATGATTCTGTATTTTGCTATAAATGTGGCTCGTTCGTGATGAACGAGGAAGCTATGGAGCCTGTTACGGATGAGAAGGCGGGCAAGCGAAGCCGCGGCGGTTCATCGTTCTGGTTTTATCTCAGGACTTTTATGTGGGTAATTGTGGCTGCCGCCGGTGTTGCGGCGGCAGTTCTCGGCTATAAATGGACAGATGGTCAGCGCATCCACGGAAAGAAAAAACCTGATGTGTCAGACAGGATAGTATGGGGAGAGAGCTGGGTAGCGCCTCGTTGGTCACCTCCTCTTGATACGCCGCAGCCAAATTGATACTCCTGCAGCGGCGACCGCAAGCAATGCGGCGATAGCGCATTGTGTATATATATCATGTATATTTATATGACGTCTTTGACCACGGCTGACAATGAATTCGCGGGGGATCTCGATATTTCCGCACATATCAAGTCGTTTGAGGTAAAAACCGTTTTTATCACGTGATATCACTGCGGTGCTGTATTCAAGCAAGGGTGCGGCGTCTCCTTCTTTATATGTGTCTGAAAACACGATAAAAAGATCTGTATCGGATAGCTTCATGATCCGTATAAGTTCCTGTACATCGGTGGCAAAATAAGTGTTATAACCTCCGGTGTAATAGTAACTTGAATTATTGTAGCAGTAACCGAGAGAGGCGAGCATATTCACCGGAGGTTTTTCGGGCGTTCTTCGGAACGCCTTTTGCATAACATCATCGGTAAAATCAGCACTGCACAGTTTTATGTTCCCGTCGATATTGGTAAAACCGGTAGAAATGCTGCTGAGCAGTTTAAAGTTATCGTGTGAGTAAAGCACGCGGCGGATAAGCTCCGTATCATCGGATGATTCGGAATCGTATTTCATGATATCAGCACATGCTTTTATGAGTTTAAGTATCTCGTTCTTTTCACTGCTG
This sequence comes from uncultured Clostridia bacterium, assembly GCA_904395315.1. GTDB lineage: Bacteria > Bacillota > Clostridia > UBA1381 > UBA1381 > Ornithomonoglobus. Next base: position 6,531 of record CAJFNT010000155.1, on the reverse strand, counting down.
CTGAGATCGGCTTCCTCCAGACGTATTTGAGATGTCTTATAAAGCTTTATGTCGTTCAGGACGTCGAATATTCTCGTATTTTCCGTTAGCGCGGTTATCTTTTTGTTTTTGTAACGTGCTATCGGGGTGATATTTTGAGGGAGCTCAGATGATAGTGTAAAGGAGTCGTTTATCAGCGTGAAATATTCGCTTTTGTTGTTTGTGGAGAATACCGCGCAGAATTCACCGCTGTATTCACCTATGCCTATCTCATAAGTGTTTTTTCCGCCCAGCGAAAAAGACAATATATCGGTGATCTCGTTTTCGGCTCCGTATACGGTGAATACAAAAGTGTTGTTTTCCGCTGATACCACAGCCATGGAGTTTTCCGTTGCGGAACAATAAATGAGTCCTTCCGAACCGTCAAATATACCTTTGTCGCGTATAAGCGCCGAGAGTATGATATCAAAATCAGCCGCGGATGCGGTATGTGGAAATACCGCCGATGCGGTAAATACAATAAAGAAAAAGATCAGCTTTTTTATACGTCATCACCTCGTAAATATTTTGTCCGATTTTGAGAAATAATTGCGGCGCAATAGCGGCAAGATTGTGGATAAGGTGGATAACTTTGAAGAAAAAGCACTCGATATGTTAAAGCCATTGAAAGGAGAGCGCAATGCACAAGGATATAGAAAAAGTACTTTTTAACGAAGCGCAAATCGAAGAGATCGTCGGCAATGTAGCAGAGAAGATAAACAATGATTACGGCGATTCGGAGATCGTCGCCATAGTGATACTGAAAGGCAGCCTCGTTTTTTCGGCTGACCTGATACGTCGGCTCGATATGAATGTGCAGGTCGATTTTATGCAGGCGTCAAGTTATGGATTCGGTACAGAATCGTCGGGCGTTATTAAAATAAAGAAAGACCTTGAAACCGATATAAGAGGAAAACACGCGTTGATAATCGAGGACATAATCGACAGCGGAAGGACTCTGTCGCTGCTCAAGGAGGAATTAAAAAAGAGAGGAGCTGCGAGTGTAAAGATAGCGTCTTTGCTCTCAAAACCCGCGCGCCGGGTGGTCGATGTCGAAACGGAATATCTCGGAACAGAGATACCGGATGAGTTCGTTGTCGGCTACGGTCTGGATTATGCGGAGCGATACAGAAATCTGCCGTATATCGGTATTTTAAAGCCGGAAGTGTATTTATGAAGATATTGCTGGCAGCGGTAAATGCGAAATATATACATACTGCGCTCGGAGTACGGGCTTTGTGCTCATATGTGCATGATCCTGATGTGCGATTTGCTGAATTTACCATAAATGAAAATCCTCAGGATGTGTTGAGATCAATATATGGATCTAAAGCTGACACCGTTATGTTTTCATGCTATATATGGAATATCGAGTTTATTGTAAAAGTGGCATCAGCGTTGAAGAAGATATCACCGGAAACAGTCATTGTTTTCGGCGGACCGGAGGTCAGCTTTGACAGCGTGTATTATATGGAGAGGTATCCGTTCTTAGACGCGGTGATACGCGGAGAAGGAGAAGAGACGCTTAAGGCTATAGTCGAGTCCGGACTGGATACAGATGGCGTGACATACAGGGACAGCGATGGAAATGTAGTGGTAAATAAGGACAGAACTCCTGTCTGTGATCTCAATATGCTGCCGTTTCCATATACGGAACGTGATATAGAGGAAAACAAAAATAAGCTTATATACTATGAATCAAGCAGGGGATGCCCTTTTAACTGCAGTTATTGCCTTTCATCGACTGTGCACAGCGTGCGTTTCAGAGATATTGAAACGGTCAAGGCCGAGCTGTCACTCTTTGCTAAACACGGTGTAAGAGTGGTGAAACTTACAGACAGGACTTTTAATGCTGACAGAAAAAGAGCCGCGGAACTTATGGAGTTTATTGCTTCGCTCGATTGCCGGACGCAGTTCCATTTTGAGATAGCGGCTGATCTGATAAATGATGAGACCGTAGATATTTTCAGAAATGCGCCGCGGGATAGATTCCTGCTTGAGATCGGAGTGCAGTCTACAAATGCTAAAACGATCGAGGCGATCGACAGAAAGACAGATCTGAACAAAATTTCTGAGGCTGTGCGTGCATTGAGGGGATATGCGCATATGCATTTGGATCTCATAGCCGGACTTCCGTATGAAGATCATAAAAGCTTTGTGAGATCGTTCAATGATGTTATGGAAATGAGACCGGATGTGCTGCAGCTGGGCTTTCTAAAGCTTCTCAGGGGCACAAAGCTCCGCAGGGAGGTGGAGACGCATGGATATATTTTTACTGATGATCCGCCGTATGAGGTGCTTGGGAATAAATATATATCTTATGAAGAACTTTTGGAGCTGAAGCGTATTGAGCAGGTGCTTGATAAATATTATAACAGCGGAGCCTTTAAAAATATTATGGATCATTTATTGAACAGGGCATCCTCGCCGGACACTTTATTTGAAAAGATCGCCGAGCATTTTGAGGAAAATGGATATTTTGGCATAGGCTTGTCAAGAGACAGACTGTATGATATCCTTGCGTCGATCGTAGGGAAAGGACTGCCAAATGATATCCTGAAATTTGACTTTTTTGCAAATTCCAATAATCCGTCCACACCGAAATGGGCAAATGAGCCGTATGACCGATCGCTGCTTAAGCGAAGATTTGATCTTATCGGGAAAGCATTGGATGAAGGCAAACTGAAGGAATATGAAGGGATACCGGTCAAGGAGATAATAAAACACGTTATTGCAGAGCGCTTTTCATATGATGTTCTCGGAAACGGTGAAAAGATCGATAATATCATATTATTTGATAAGAGATATGGAAAAACTATATGTTTTTATGAATAAAAAATATGGCACGGATGTTAAGTCTGTGCCATATTTTTTGCATTATGAACATGCTGAAATGATATTGAGATCATGTGATCATTGAAGATCAAATTCTTTTTCGCCTTTATACAGAGGTATCTCATACGTCAGCTCAGCATTCGGAAACGAGTCAAACATCGTTTTAAGAGTTTTTGCCTGAGCGGTTGCCCAGTCTATATCTGTCGCATATTGATGGTCGCCCGGACTGTCGGGGTTCCATCTCATTTTATACAATGTGTTTTGTTTGTACTGCGGGTTGTTTATATAGTTTGCGCTTATCCATGCCGCGCCGCCGGTTATGGCCTCGTCAACACTGGTCCATCCGCAGGCATACGCGTATTCAGAACCGTATTTGACCGCGTTGGAATCATATGCTCCTATACCGAATATATTGTAAACGACAGTGCCGTTTACTTCTACACCGTTGGCGAGACGTGAAGATCCGTCTCCAGTTTCAAGACAGGCATGAGTTACAAGATAGAGCTCACTTATGCCGTATAGGTCTGCGGCGTCTTTGAACTGCTGCCCTTTTCCCTGCAGAACACCTTTTCCGTTGAGGTAAGCGTTTAGAACATCGACACTTACATTGTTTGTTTGACTGAGATCGATAAACTGATACTTGCCGTAGCCGCCGGCGTGCCGTGACGGATCTATGGCGTCGCGCAGCTCGTCATATTCCGCGTTCCTGTTTTCGGAATATTTTACCGGCCCCATATTCATCTGATATTCGGTCATTTCATCGAGCGAGTAATTATATGCTACAAATTGCGGCTTAGTCATAAGCTCGGATATACGCTCGTTTACTGATTTTGATATAACAGTATATTTGAGATCATGTTCTGACGCCGGAACGACTTCTATCTCGAAAGAATCTATTTTTCCGTTTGAGGTCTGGGCCGTTATGACCGCGCTTCCCTCACGTTCGCCGCGAATGGCACCGTTTGGATCTACGGAAAGCACAGTACTGTCCGAACTGCTCCAGAGAACAGTCTTGTCTTTTACTGTTTCTGGATATACGTATGCCGAGAGCGAATAATCTGATCCGACACGTATTTTATCTACTGCGTTTGTTATGAATACAGCTTTTGTTGAAACATCGTAGAGTCCCACATATACGGTGCATTTAGCGGTATGTTCGCCGTCCGCGGTCTCGGCATATACGCTTGTGGTACCGACTCCGTTTGGTATCACCGTTCCGTTTTGGTCCACATGCGCTATCGTCTCATCACCCGAATACCAACGCACGAGCGAGGTCCCCGCATCAGCCGGTTCTGTGGAAGCTGTTATTGTATACGGCTCAGGACGGTCGGCATACATTGAAAGCTCTGTATCTGAAAGAGAAAGCCTGTTTATCTTATTTCCGACATATACGCTGTGTGTGCGGGATATATCCCCGCATGTTATCGTGACTGTAAACACTCCGGGAGTGCCGTCAGAAACGACCGTGCCGTCCTCTGAAACGGTAATCGACGGAGAGTCGCATGAAAATTCTATCGGTTTATCGGTGGAGTTTACCGGAAGAGTATAGGCGCGTATCCGTGAACTCAGCGAATCAGAGTCGAGATAGATACAAGTCGCATCAGTTGTCGTAATAATATCTTTAGTTTCTATTTCTTCAAAGCCGCGATTGACGGCGAAGTAAAGCTTTGAGCGGTAATCGTCCGCTGCCTGCGCGCACGGAGCGGCACAAAGCATTATAACAAGCATAATAAGCAGCTTTTTCATTAAACCAGCCCTTTCTTTTGATCTGACACCGGAGAAAACTCTCAGTGCATGTATATGAAAATTTTATCATAGATCTTTGTATAAATTATAGCAGAATGAGTGTCAAAAGTCAACCGTGACAGAGATATTTACGGAATAAAAAACCATATTTATTTCATTATAAACACTTTACAAAGTAAATATGGAATCGTTTATGGTTACTTTGAATATCGACAATAAAATTACTTTTTGGTATTTTGATACATAGAGTTTATATTGTAATTTTCTATAAATATATCGCTTTTTCGCATGAAAACACAATAAAATTTGTGAAAATAACCATTGTAAATTATACATTTTTGTAGTATAATAGGAATGTTAACACAAATTATACAGGAGGGCAAATCAATGGAACAGCAGGATAGCTCAAGATTGAAGCAGATATTGAAGAATCGCCGTGACAAGCTGGCGGAGTATGTGGATGCGGGCATGGATCCGTTCAAGATAACGAAATTTGATCGTGACAACGATTCGAAGAATATCAAGGATAATTATGATAAGTATGCCGATAAAGAGGTGACGATAGCGGGAAGACTCATGTCCAAGCGACGTATGGGCAAGATCGGCTTCGGTGATCTCTCGGATTTTACCGGTAAGATACAGGTGTTTGCAAGAAAAGATGTGCTTGGTGATGAGGAATATGACAGATTCAAGAAACTCGATATAGGAGATATCATAGGCGTTACGGGAATAGTATTTACTACCGAGGCGGGCGAGATATCTGTAAGAGCGGAAAAGATAACGCTCCTTTCAAAGTCGCTCCTGCCTTTACCGGAGAAGTTCCACGGCCTCAGTGATCCGGATCTCAGATATCGTCAGAGATATGTTGATCTTATAATGAATGAAGGTGTGAAGGACACATTTGTAAAGAGATCGAAGATCGTGGCTTCAATAAGGAACTATCTTAACGGGCAGGGTTTTTTGGAAGTTGAAACGCCTATTCTTGTAGCAAATGCCGGAGGAGCGGCTGCAAGACCGTTTGAAACGCATTTCAATGCTCTTGACGAGGATTTCAAACTGAGGATATCATTGGAGCTTTATTTGAAGCGCTTGATCGTGGGCGGAATGGAAAAAGTTTATGAAATAGGACGAGTATTCAGAAATGAAGGCTTAGATACGCGTCATAATCCGGAATTCACTTTGATGGAGCTCTATCAGGCATATACAGACTATAACGGTATGATGGATCTTACAGAAAACCTTTACCGCCATGTTGCGCAGGAGGTGCTCGGAACGACAAAGATCGTTTACGGCGGAGTCGAAATGGACCTTGGAAAACCGTTTGAGCGCATTACGATGGTGGATGCTGTAAAGAGGTATGCCGGAGTAGATTTTAATGAGATACATGATCTTGAGGAAGCAAGAAAGGCTGCGAAAGAGCACAATATTGAATATGAAGAAAGACATAAAAAGGGCGATATATTGAATTTATTCTTTGAAGAATATGCGGAAGAGCATATGATCCAGCCGACATTTGTAATGGATCATCCTATAGAGATATCGCCGCTTACTAAGAAAAAGCCGGAGAATCCCGAGTACGTTGAAAGATTTGAGTTCTTTATGAACGGCTGGGAAATGGCTAACGCGTATTCTGAGCTGAATGACCCGATCGATCAGAGGGAGAGGTTCAAAGCTCAGGAGGAGTTGCTCGCACAGGGAGATGACGAGGCTAACACCACAGATGAGGATTTTATGAGAGCGCTTGAAATAGGTATGCCGCCTACAGGCGGAATAGGATTCGGGATTGACCGTATGTGCATGTTGCTTACCGACTCCCCTGCAATAAGAGACGTGCTCTTGTTCCCGACAATGAAGCCGCTGGATAAATAAAACCGCATGGGAACAAGGCTTTGCGGAGTTTGGCTTGTACCAAAAACGCGGTTTTGTACCGAT
>CAJFNT010000154.1 GCA_904395315.1 uncultured Clostridia bacterium | reverse complement strand
GAGAGAGAAGGCGCTTGCTAAGATCCTTCCGATGCAGCAGGGTGATTTTGAGGAGCTTTACAGAGCTCTTGAGGGACATCCCGTTGTTATCAGATTCCTCGATCCGCCGCTTCACGAGTTTGTTCCGCAGGACGATGACGATATAAAGGCACTTGCAGACGACATGGGTCTCACATTTGAAGAGCTCAAGGCTACATGTGACGGACTTAAGGAATTCAACCCTATGCTCGGACACAGAGGCTGCCGTCTTGCAGTAACTTATCCGGAGATCGCTAAGATGCAGACAACGGCTGTTATTCAGGCTGCACTCAAGGTAAACTCAGAGGGCATGGCAGTTACACCCGAGATCATGATCCCGCTCGTAGGCGATGTAAATGAGCTCAAGTATGTCAAGAAAGTAGTTTGCGATACAGCCGATGCTATCATAGCAGAAGCGGGCTCAGACCTCAAGTATGAGGTGGGTACAATGATCGAGATCCCGAGAGCGGCTCTTCTCGCTGATGAGATCGCTAAGGAAGCTGAATTCTTCTCATTCGGCACAAACGACCTCACACAGATGACATTCGGTCTTTCACGTGACGATGCAGGTAAATTCCTTGATGATTACTATGCAAAGAAGATCTATGAATCAGATCCGTTTGCTAGACTTGATCAGGCTGGTGTTGGCAAGCTCGTTAAAATGGCTGCCGAGCTCGGACGTTCAGTTCGTCCAGACATCACACTTGGTATCTGCGGAGAGCACGGCGGTGATCCGTCAACGATCGAATTCTGCCACAATGTCGGCTTGAACTATGTTTCATGCTCACCGTTCAGAGTTCCGATCGCAAGACTCGCAGCTGCACAGGCTAAGATCAAAGAAGACAGAGCAAAGAACTGATCTTGTCTCAAATATACAAAGCGCATCCCTTTTGGGGGATGCGTTTTTTAACTGTTTTTTAACTTAATATAAATACATTTTATTTTTGTTGTATTCTAATTAAACTTTAATCTTTCTGTTCTATAATCTGCTTGTATATATAAGAAATAAATATTTTAAGCAATCCAATATTCACTGTGCAAAGGAGGCAAATAATATGTTGTACAAAAAACAGTTGATCACTATGCTTATCGTCATATCACTGCTCAGTTCAGGCGCCGGTTCTCTGACGGTCTTTGCCGATGAAATTGACGGAGCAACACCGGATACAACAGAAAACACCGCCGCAGAACAAAGTCAGGAAATAGAAGAAATCTCGCCAGACATGTCGCCCGGAAACAGTGTTCCTGTTATGCTTCCATTTACCGACATATCAGCGGATGATTGGTACTATCCACATATATCCACAGCATATTCATTGGGCATTATAAACGGTGTCTCCGAAGACACATTTTCACCCGATAGTTCTCTCACTGGCGCAGAATTTCTGACAATGCTCTGCCGTGCTGACGGCAGTGACACAACCTCGGGCAGCGGACTATGGTACGACGCGGCGCTCGAATGGGCAGAGACAAACTCAATACTTACTGACACCGCATCATTTGATCCGGAAAGCGCGCTGAGCCGCGAAGATATGATGGTATTTTTATATCGTTATCTCCTGTATAAAAATATTGAGCTTGAAACATCCTCGGATCTCTCCGCTTTCACAGACGTTGATGAAATATCCTCTGACGCACTTGCAGCTGTAGAACTGCTCGTAGGTGAGGGAATCATAGAGGGCGATGGAACGACACTCCGTCCTCAAGACGAGCTGTCCCGTGCCGAAACAGCAGCAATACTCATACGCGCACTTGAGCTGACCGGTAAGACAGGCGAAGATTCACCCAACTCTTCTGACGGCGCACCCGGCTTGGACGGCTCAGATGATATAACTCAGGGTACATCAGCAAATACTATATACACTGACAGCACCATTAGTGACACATCTTACACCTCCATCGGCAATGATGAGAACGCGCTCAGGATCACCGGCGCATCCGTCACGCTTGAAAATATAACAGTAGATAAATCCTCTGGCGATTCGTCCGATACAGAGGATGGCGATTTTTACGGTCAAAATGCGGCGCTTCTTGCAACGGACGGAGCACATGTCACTATAACTGATTCGGAAGTAAGCTCCTCAGCAACGAATGGCAGCGGAGTATTCAGCTATGGCGAAGGTACCTCCGTGAATATTTCCGATACCGTTATCAATACAATCGGTGATCACTCCGGCGGTATACAAACTACCGGCGGCGCATCTATGACTGCAACAGATCTTACAATAACCACGGCAGGAAGCTCCTCCGCTGCAATACGCACAGATCGTGGTGGTGGTACTGTTACTGTTGAAGGTGGCACATATACGACGAATGGCTACAACTCTCCCGCAGTTTACTCCACTGCCGATATAACAATTTCCGATGCTGAACTTACAGCAAATAATTCAGAGGCTTTAATTATAGAGGGAAAGAATTCGATCACCCTCAAAAATTGTGATGTTTCCGGTAATATGAGTGATACGGAGGGCACAAGCTCTGATGAAAACGTTCATAACGTAATGATTTATCAATCGATGTCAGGTGATGCGGAAGTGGGTACCTCATCATTCAGTATGACCGGCGGTATTCTGACAGGGAATAACGGAGATATGTTCTATATCACAAATACCAATGCTCTGATAACACTTTCTGATGTTGACATCAGAAACAACGACGAAGAGGCTTACCTATTCCTTATTTCCGGTAATAGCGGAGCAAGAGGTTGGGGAACAGCGGGTGAAAACGGCGCACAGGCCGAGATCACAGCCGACTCACAAACTATGGAAGGAAACATAGCAGTAGACACCATTTCAACATTGGAGCTTGATCTTACAAATGGATCGACTTTCACAGGAACTATAAATATAATAGACAATGAAGAAAGCGGAACCGCGTCAGATAATAACGCCAATGTTGTTATAGACAGTGATTCAACATGGATACTTACCGGCAACTGCACATTGTCAACTCTCGAAAATAACGGAACTATAGATTATAACGGCTACACGATAACGCTTGCCGACGGCACCGTACTCAGTGAATGATAAATCCATTATTATTCATAATTTCCTTGACAACCGCGCATATATATATTATAATTAGAGTGTAATTCAAAAAACTTACGGGGAGCTTTACGCTGAGAGGGATACGTTCCGACCCATTGACCGTTTGCCGGATAATGCCGGTACGGGATCTTCGGTTTATCTGCCATAAACGGCGATATTTCACATACGATCTTTCCTCCCGTGTTTTTGGCTCATCGTTCGATAATAGCGATAACACAAATATTTTAAGGAGGACTTCCGAATGACTTACACTACACAGATGGACGCGGCTAAAAAGGGAATCGTAACGCCCGAAATGAAGATCGTCGCTGAAAAAGAGGGGGTATCGGCTGATATTTTGCGCGAACGAGTAGCGCGCGGTTCTGTCGCTATACCTTGTAATAAAAATCATAAATCCATCAGCCCCGAGGGAGTGGGAGAGGGACTTCGCACAAAGATAAATGTAAATCTCGGCATCTCAAAGGACTGCACGGACTATGAAGTAGAAATGGAAAAAGTCAACATGGCTGTCAAGATGAAAGCGGAAGCCATAATGGATCTTTCCTGCTACGGCAAAACTCATGACTTTCGTCAGAAGGTGATAGACACCTGTCCTGCAATGATAGGCACAGTTCCGATGTATGACGCGGTCGGCTACCTCGACAAGGAGCTTGCTGACATAACTGCCGATGAGTTTCTTGAGGTCATAGAGGCTCACGCAAAGGAAGGCGTTGACTTTATGACTATACATGCCGGAATAAACCGCAGGACTGCGTCATATTTCAAAGATACAAATCGACTTACAAATATAGTATCACGAGGCGGCTCGCTTATTTACGCATGGATGGATATGACTGGCAATGAAAACCCATTCTATGAGTTTTATGACAAGGTACTCGATATACTCGAAAAATACGATGTTACGATCAGCCTCGGCGATGCGTGCCGTCCCGGATGCACAAAGGACGCTACAGACGCGTCGCAGATAGCCGAGCTCATTGAGCTCGGAATACTTACCAAACGCGCATGGGCGCATAATGTTCAAGTGATGGTCGAGGGACCGGGGCATATGTCTATAGATGAAATAGAAGCCAATATGAAGCTCGAAAAACGTCTCTGCCATAATGCGCCCTTCTATGTATTGGGACCTCTTGTAACAGATATAGCGCCAGGCTACGACCATATTACCTCTGCAATTGGAGGGGCCGTAGCGGCTGCCCATGGAGCCGATTTCCTTTGCTATGTAACACCAGCAGAGCATCTTAGACTGCCCAATGCTGATGATGTTAAAGAGGGAATAGTGGCAGCAAAGATCGCTGCCCATGCCGGTGATATCGCGAAAGGCATTCCCGGGGCGCGCGAGGTAGATGATAAGATGAGCGATGCAAGACGGAGGGTTTGTTGGGATGAAATGTTTGCATATGCGATTGAACCTGAAAAGCCTCAGAAATACTACAATGAACTTCCTCCCGAGGAAAAGCATACATGCTCAATGTGCGGTAAAATGTGTGCAGTAAGAACTATGAATAAGATTCTTGCCGGAGAAAAAGTAGACGTTAAATAAAGAAGGTGATACTTATGAATCCTCTTTTTGCTTTTATCGCTGTCATTGCTCTGTGCATGACAGCTTCCGCATGCGCCGGCAGCAGCCAAGAAGCAGGTGAGGGCACTGAGACTACAGAAGCTTCCCAATCCGTTGAAACAGCTGCAGCCCGAGTCGCTGTAAATCAACAGGTTTTTCAAACTCCTGTTGAATCATCGAGCATTATTGGAAAATGGCAAAATGATGAGAATTCTGTCAGTATTGAATTTAAAGATGATGGAACATATATAAATGACTCAATCGATGGCACTTACACGCTCACCGAAAATACACTTACATTGACGTATTACGGCGGAGAAGTGACCGAAGACTACTCTATCGGTTTTTTAGATGATCAATTAGTGCTCGTTCGAGATGATATGCAGCTTATATTTGACAGATCTGAATAACTAATGCCGCGGTTGCTTATGCCGCGGTTTTTTACGCGTATTAAAAGGCGGACATTAAATGCCCGCCTTTTAACTAATGGAGTAATAAATTATTATGTGATTATAAGAAACTATACAATATCTTAGCTGCCTGTGCTCTTGTAGCATTATCATTAGGCGCAAATGTTGTTTCCGTAACACCATCAATAATGCCACCTACCTGGAGCGTTGATACCGCATCCTTTGCATAATCAGCTATACTTGATTCATCTGCAAAAGTTTTAGCCTCGTTTACTGTTGGAATAGCTTTACCGCTTACTGTCGCTGCACGAACCACCATTACTGCCATATCCTGTCTTGTTATGTTAGCATTAGGATCAAAATATGCAGGCGCAACGCCGGTTATTATTCCAAGGTTATATGCACTTTCGACACTCTGGAAATACCAGTCGCTTGTTGACACATCATAGAAACTTGACGTTGTGAATGCATCGCTGTTGAGTCCAAATACACCCATGAGCATTTTTGCAAACTCTGCTCTTGTTACATTATCGTTAGGCGCAAATGTTGTTTCAGTTTTACCATTGATTATGCCTGCATCATAAAGACCATTTATAGCGTCTCTTGCCCATGATACACTGCCTATATCAGTAAATCTGTTTTCTGCCTCTTCCTTCTGCTGAACAAGTTCATCGACAACTTCCTGACCTATCGGCGGAGTCGTTATCACGCCCGGGTTATTGCCAGCTATAGCTCCGCCCGTATTAACATTCGACGATCCTCCGACTGACGACACAGAACCGCCGCCGCCACCACCGCTACTGCTGCTGCTTGATGACTTTCCTCTTACTGTTACATCAAAAGTTTTTGTTTCGGAAGCTGCACCGCTCATAATTGATGCGGTGAGTGTAACATCTCTGTTTGACTTCTGTCTTGTAACGCTTCCGTTATTTGATATAACTGACGGTGCGTTTGATGTCCACTTAATAGTTGAACCGAACATTCCTTTTGTAGGAAGTTCTATATCAGACGACGTTGTAGTCGGGATATCTTCAAAGTTCTCCTCATACTCAGCATCGAAACGCACTTTATACTTATCAAGAGCGGTATCGTCGCTATTAACATCTTCCTCCGTAAATGCCACTTTAAACTTATATCCTTCGTCTTCCTTTGATATCACAGAGATATTATTTTTTACATATGTATATGTAGCTTTTAATTCAACATTATGTTCAGCTGTATCTGCCGTCATAATTGTTGCCAAACCATCTTCATCAATGGTAACATTATCTTCACCTTCGATGATTTCCCACTTTACTTCAACAGATCCATCATCAACCTTAACATTAGTCGGCAATATAATATCATGGTTTATAGTACCTATATTTTTTGCATCATATATATCACTACTATCATCAGCTGATGTAACTGTAATATTTTCTATAGTTGGATCTATATAATCGGTTACGGAGTTAATTGTTGATGCAACACTAAAATCTTTTTTTAATTCTGTGTCATTAAATTTGAGTGTCGCTGTAAGTTTTAAGTTCCCTGTATAATCTGTTGGATATAATTCTCCATTACTGCTTATAATAGGTGATTCCACCCATTCTTTACGTTGAATTTCTTCACCTTTTTCATTTGTTTCCGTAATAGTCTCTTCTTTATAACAATTCCATCCAACAGTAATTAGCTCGTTTCCAGTATCAAGATTCAAGTCTCCAGAAATCATATAAATACCGTTTCCATCCGGATTAATAGTCTCTCCTGTCGCTCTATCTATGAGCTGTATTTGTTCTGCATACTCCTGTAATGCCGCTGAGTCTGATTTAATATTTAACATAAACAATTTTTCAGTTATTTCAGCATTATATGACAAAGTTGCTATCAATCTTATATCATATTTACTTGCTTCATCAGCATTGTTTATCGTGACCTTACTTCCAGACACTGTTACATATTGACTTTCTTGCCATTCATCTTCAGTCCCCTTAAGTCTCTGTTCTACACTCCAACTCAAGGAATCTGCTTCTGATGTAGGCAAATCAAAATCTCCATAAATATTATACAGTTTCCCATCTTCTGAAGGTACAATCACATCCTGTGAGGTATCAAGCACTAACTGTGATGCCAATATACTCAACATTTGTTCATCAGTGAACTGTCCGCCTGTATAAAGAACAACATTATCAATGTTACCTAATGATTGTTCATCTTTAAGCGAATTTGTTTCCGTAAATTTAAGCTGCGGATACGTTGATGGTGTCATATCTGATGAACTGATAATATTATTATTAACTATAAGCATCGTATCCCCTGATGTCTCAACACTAAATTCAACATCATTCCACGCATTTTCTATCAGCTCACTTCCAACTGTCAGATAGGCTACCTGCGCTTCCCCAATAGGATCATATATTATAAGATCAGCCGTATTCCCATTACCATTCACAGGATAATATTCAAATCTGACTCCTACTCGCTTTCCACTTGTTTCATTACTACTGATTGTGAAATTAACAATAGGACCTCTTGCGGATGATACATACTGTCCAATGTTTGCTTGAAGACTTGTACCATGTTCTGAATCAACTTGCGAAGGATACCATCCAGTATTTCCGTTTGCTCCATCTTTTCTCGCACCAAGTCCTATCTGAACTCCACCTTCAAGGTCTAATGTTTGCTCTTCTTTGCTTTGAAGAAATCTGTCGCCAATATAATCTCTGACATTTTCAAAGCCATAGCCACCAACTATTGTCTCTTCTGCAGATGTATCATCGACAGCAAACACAATATTAAATGAGCTTAACAACATACTAACTGATGCAGTTGTAGCTATAAATTTCTTTAAACTAATCATGTCTTCCTCCTAATAGATTTTATAATCATGAGGAGAGTATCGCACTCCCCTCACAACCACTCAAATCTTAACTCTCTTCAATTTGAACTCTAACTATATATCCATTTTGCATAGCGCCCTTGAACTGCTTGAAGAAGCCAACATCAAACTCTGTAGGATCATCTCCATAAGGAAGGATCTCTCCAGGCTCCATACCTCCAGACTGATCAACTCGTGTATTTATTATATTACCATTTGTATCAACAGTAAGTGTAACATAATTAAATACCGTAGATAAATCATATGCAACTGTTCCACTTTCCGAAGAATCCATATTCGTGAGTCCTATAAATGCCGAATCTTCAATGTCAACTTCAGAAATTAATCCGCTATAGTACATATCACGCGATGTACTATATGATGTAGCAGCTGGATAGAGGGACTGATCTGCCGAACCAGTTACAACCGTTTTAGCCAGATCCTCTACATCAATCATTCTTATAAGCGTCTTAGCTGTTGATCCGTCAGCGCCTACAAAGAATATGTCTCCAGGATGGATAACTGAAATATCATCTTTTGAACTGTCTGTTGCGTCAAACACTAATGTACCAGCATACTCGCGATCTGCCCATCCGGTAAAATCATAAATACCTGTATTTGATGCAGTAGTGTATCTAACCTCACTGCCACCTGTATATCCAACAAGTTCATAAACAGTATCGCCTTCACTGTCCACGCTTTCTATTATTCTTGAAAGCATGAATGTAGGTCCGTTATTTGCATTTGAATATGCATCGACTGCAGATACTTCACTTGAACTTGCCTGGAATCTTACAAGTACACCTGGATATCTACCATTCACAAAATCACCTATCGCATATGACCAGTTTGAACCATTCTCGTAGTTAACATATGCCGAACTCGTTACAGTTCCTATTGAGTAATTAGCCGGGTTAGTTCTATCATCTGCACTCTCCGGAACAGTAAACTCTATTATACCATCTTCTATATAATATCCCTGAACAGTTCCTCCTACAGATGTTATCCCTTTAAGTGAAGTATTTCCACCGTTATTATATACTCTAAGTGCATCTGTGTTTTCATTTTCATCAGTAGCTGCTGTCGCAACATATAACTGAGAGAGTTGCCCTTTCGAGTTTACTCTATACTTACAAAGTTTCAGCGGCATTGAATCACACTGCAAATATGAATTATCATCACTAAGCTCATCTACAAGATCAGTACTAGAAATAGTAGTAGCTTCAGCATCTTTTGATCCCCAATATTTCACTGTACCGTTAGCTGTAAGTGTAACAGCCTCACCGTCTTGATTGAAAAGTTTTACTGATACATCTCCATTATCTTCAATATATGCATTTGCAATTACAGCATATTTTTCGCTTCCACTAAGCATACTGCCTGTTGAAGACTCAATATATCCGACTCTGTCAAATTTATCAAGATAAAGAATAACGGATGCGCCCAATCTTACTGTCTCCTCAGCATTGACATCAACATCATATTCCTGACCATTTACAACAATAGTCATTGTTCCGTCATCTTCACCAACACTCTCGATCTCACCTGTCACAGTCTCTCCGGTTACAGTAATATCAATCATAGTTCCATCAATATTTCTCTTTATTGATGCAACATCATTTTTACGAAGATTTCTTACTGTTGCCTCAGAACCACTCTTGCTTACTGTTATTGTCTTATCATTTGCATCATTATTTACATCAATAACAGTATTTGCGTTATTGATCTTACCGGACAGCTTTTCTGAAGTTGCACTCGTAACGAGCATCGTCTCATATGAGTCGATCATCAGAACATCATAATTACCATCTGTGTCATAATCAATAACCTTTACGGTGCCTACCTCCGGAACTATGAAATCGTTAAACGCTTCGTCATCCGCATATTCCGATGCAGCAAAATCGGCCGAAGTGAGAACCGATCCGTTATAGATAACAGTAGCAGCCCCTATGTCATATCGTCTAGTCGAGCTTGACGTTTCTGAAGTATAAACTCTGAGATCCCCTGACTCATAGTCCATCTCGCTTATATCATCAGCGTCAAACGTATATTCCTCGTTATTTCCCGACTTGAATATAGTGATAACTTCAGGATCATCTATATTTGAATCCACATAGAAAAATTCAACAGGAGTTCCAAGCATATCATCAAGTCCATCAAGAGTACATATGTACTGGACACCGTCTATAACTATTCTGTCTTCCTTAGTAGTGGTTCCGGTCGAAATAGTCATATTCGGAGTAGCGGTAAGAACACCCTTATCCTCATAGAGGTTGAACTTCTCAACTCCAAGTGTGTCTCTTGCCGAATATACAGGGTTGTTGTTTTCAAATCCTGTTATAGCCCTGTATGGAGCGCGTACTGCATTATATACAGCCTTTATGACCTCTCCTCTTGTCATTGCATCTCCTACTCTGCCATTTACAGAGTCAAGAAGCGAAAGAGTAGTTCCGCCGACCGATATATAACCATTCGGATATCCGCCTGATCTTTCAGCATCCGAAGTATAGTTGAGCGCACATACGAGCATTTTAATTACTTGCTCATATGTTACATTTCCATCAGGCTGGAACGTACCGTCTCCCATACCGTTTACTATACCCTGCTCAACAGCTGTCTGAATATTATTTGCTGCCCAATGATCAGCTGCCACATCAAGAAATACATTTGCATATGTAGATGTCGATGCTGTGTTAAGCATTCTAAGGATTATCGTTGCCATTTCCGCTCTTGTTACAGTCGATTCAGGCTGTACAGAACCATCCTCATAGCCTTCTATTATTCCTAACGCAGAGCAAAGCTGCAGCGCATTCTGATAATATGTGTCATTTTCATACTGATCTGCAGTGTCGGGAGCCTCTGTCGCTTGCGCTGCCTCAGTCGAAGCCGGCGCCTCTGTAGCGTCAGCATTTTCTGTTGCCGCCGGCGCCTCTGTAGCGTCAGCCGCATCCTTTTCCTCATCGGTTATATCTGCATCGGCAGCACCTTCCGGCATCTCTGTCGCAGTGCTCTCCGCTGCGTTTTGATCAGATGATGTGTCATCCGCCGCAAGAGAGGTGAGTCCGCATGAAGTGGTCACCATCATACCCGCGATAAGCGCGCAGATAAGCCCTTTTATTTTCTTACTCATTATAATACCTCCATTTAGTTTATATTCAAAAAGCTGTTGCCTTTTTTGAATCTGTACTTAATTTGTTTTTTGAAGACAGTCTTGTTATTTCCTTATATTCAAGCGGCGATATACCGGTATACTTTTTGAAAACTTGGCTAAAATACTGAGAATTCGAGCCGTAACCGACCTTTTCTGCCACTTCGTATATCCTGTCTTTTTTCCCTTCCATTATAAGAGTTTTGGCAAGCTCCATTCTTTTTTCCATCACATAATGTGAAAAATTCATGCCTGTTTCTTTTTTGAATATTTTCCCTAAATAATCTACATTGGTGTATAAAATTGTACTTGCGATCCATCTCAATGATAATTTTTCATTGCCGATATTTTCATCGATGATCCGAATCGTATCTTTAATAAGTGAACTATAAATATTAATATTTTTAGGCGTATTGGAGCGCGCTATCTCTGCAGCCTTTGTTTTAATGAATTCTTTTATCTCATTAAAACTTCTTCCTTCCTGAATCGATACGATACCTTTCATATAAATATCTATCTTATCAGTTTCACAGCATCTGATTATGCATACGTATAACTCCAGACAATAAGTTTTTGCCACTGCCGGAGTAGGCATACAGCGTTCAAGCTCCGCAAAAAAATCCTCGAGAAGAATCAAGGTCTTTTTTTCATTTCCGCTTGAAACGGCTTCCTCTATACCCGAGTATTGAGGTGTTAGCGTAACGGAATCCCTACTGATCTTGATATCATTTTCACATATTACCCTGGCGGACTCCGAATAGAACGAATACTCTGTGCATGCTCTCATTCTTTTAAATGCATCAGGAGCATCTTGAATTGGTATCATCTGACTGTACACAGATATAATGTCCAAACCATAGCACTCTCGCACAACATAAGCTATGTGCTGTAAAAGCTCATCCATCTCTTTTCCGTTCAGCTTGTCGGTTATAAGCAATACGCAGTCCTGCATTGATGTGTTCAGTATAACTCGATCTTCACCCAAATAACCCGATGCAGTATTTTTTATATAGAAAAAATCATCATAAGATCCGGGCTTGTCCGGCTTCATTACGGCCATTCTGACCGGAGTTCTTCTGTCCACAGAAAAGGCACTGCAATACATGTTAAAAGCCTCGTCGGCATCTCCCGTACCGAGTATGTAATCCTTAAGGAATCTCTCCCTCAAGATAGGCTTTACCAGCTTAGCATCCTGCAAAACAAGTCTTTCAAAGCTTTCATTCGCCTCATTGTCACAAAGGTCATGTGAAAAAACTTCTTTCTGACGCATAAAG
>CAJFNT010000153.1 GCA_904395315.1 uncultured Clostridia bacterium | reverse complement strand
TTATGGCTATTATCGTTCTGGCATACTCGCTCTGCCGTTCCTGTCTCTGTCTGTGTCGGATCTTTCGTTATCGTCCATGTGCCCCAGCTGTGGCCGGTCGCGGATATTGTCTCCGTCACCTCTCCGTATTCCGATGTGTATTTCTGATAACCGGCATCCTCGCAGGTCGGTGCCTGATATTCGCCCCTTGTCCATGTTTTGTCGTCTGTCAAAGCCGGCAATATCATTGTGTCCTTATGGCTGCTGTCGTCTTGACATACACGCTCTGCTGTTCCCGTTTCAGTCTGCGTAGGGTCTTTCGTTATCGTCCATGCGCCCCAGCTGTGCACATGATCCACGATCGAAACATATCCGTTGACCACTGATGTACTAATAAGGTTTACATCGAAGTCTGACATTTTCAAATTTTCTATAATTATATCTGCATTTCCTGAAGCATCGCTTAATATCTTAAATTTTATTGTAAGTATAGATCCTTTCTCAGTAATAGGATAAACACCGACAAATGATATTCTTATTGCATTATCAGCATATTCCGTGTTTATAGCTGACATCCTATCGGAAATAGCGCTGCCGGCGCTTGCCGATATTACCGATAATTTTGTGTTATCATAAATAACGTTAAAACTTCCGCCGCAGACATTGCTTTCTGCCGGGAGCTCTATGCTAACATCAACTTCCGCACCCGGCTGACCGCTTCCGCATACTGCTGTTACGATCACCGGATATTGATAGTTATAAATAATATTAGCGTCTGTAAGATCGTCATTATCCGAGCCGATCGATATATTACCGAAATCCGTTTCACTGCCGCTGTAATAAACCGTTGTTATATTAGGACACGAATAGAATGCGGCATCAGAAATTTCAGTCAATGATCTTGGTATTATTATCGTTTTGAGATTTTCATCGTACATGAAAGCCTGCTCACCGATACTGGTAAGCCCGCTCGAAAATGTTACTGTCTCCAGGGCAGTACAATATTGAAATGCCATACTGTCAACAGTCGTTACACTTTCCGGTATTGTTATATCAGTAAGAGCTGTGCATCCATAAAAAGCGCCGTATCCGATAAAATTGATACTTTTGGGTATCTCAACACTTGTGAGATCATAAAAATATTCAAACGCACCCGTGCCGATAGCCGTAACAGGATATCCTTCTATCTCGCTTGGTATAGTCATAGCGATCGTTGATTTATCGCCGCCCGTTATGGTAACTTTATCGTCACTTATGATATATGTAAATCCGTTATATTCTCCGTTATTATCCTCCGCATAGATATTTGCCGATCCCACCGGTAAAATACCTAACAATATCACAAAGGACAGCAGCAAAGACAATGTCTTTTTCATTTTGTAAAACCTCCTATTCCAAAGAATCTGTCAAACCCGCATCAAATTTTAGTATTAGCTGTGCATCAAGAAAATCAACATTGCCGTCCCTGTTTACATCGCCTAAACTGTAAATAGGCTCATCATCACCAGCATTTCCCATATTTTCGGCATTTCTTAAATACGGATATCCACTATTCTTGTCCGGCGACATATCCCACACTGTGTCAAAATTAAATCCGACAAAGCTATCTTTCGTTTTCATTTCATCATTAGAAAGATTTTTGACATTATTCTGCACTCCTCCGGTTGTCAAAATAGGATTTTCCTCGACACTGTAATAATTATTAAAGATACTTCCTGTATATATCGTACCTACTAATCCATCGCTGTTGATTGCTCCGCTACCGTCGATTTTTCCCGCATTATAACATCTGTTTATAGTGTGATTAGATGTCGTCCCTGCAAGTCCGCCTGCATTTGGATAACTAACATCTTCTGCTGAAACAGTTATATCTCCTATATTATAGCAATCATCGACATACTGTTCGTCTTGCGCTTGACTATATAATGATCCGGAAATTCCGCCAATTGCAGCGGTACCTTTATATCCATAGTATGATATTTCTTCTACAGTAATATTACCGCAATTACCACATCGAGACATACTTCCTTGAAGCTCACCGGATATTCCTCCTATAGAGCAACGTTTTAAAGTACCCATATCAATATTTCCAAAATTAGTTGATTTTCTAATGATAGATGCCGATCCGTAGGATTGTCCGCATATTCCACCGCAGAAAACGTACGGACCGGCGTTTGCGTGATAATTGTTATCAACAGTTATATCCCCATAGTTATAACACCCGGAAATCTCACCATTCGTGCATTGATATGAAGAGATACCTCCAATATATAACGTACTCGGACTTTCATTTATAATATGTATATTGTTATAATTTATACAGTTATAAATCTTAGAATATTCGGCATTTCCGTACGCTGCAATACCTCCAACACGTAAATCCACCAAAACATCAGCACCACGTGTTATTCTATATTCTCCATCCGTTAAAATCACATTTTCAACAATCGAACCTTCTCCAATATAACCAAACAAACCGACCATTTGAGCCCAAGCGCTTGTTCCGTATCGCACGCCGGTTGGTTCATATATATTCAAACCTATTATTTTAAAGCCGCCTCCATCGTATCCGCGCAATGGCGACTGATAAGTGCCGATAGGGATCCAGCCTGTTCCGTCATTCCAATAAGCTCCGCCTTCGGATGTAGCCTCGGTCATATCAATATCATTTATCTGGATAAAATATTTATCCAAATAATTTCTGACCTCATTCAATTGCTCCGGTGTTGACACTTGATAAGGATCGTCTTTTGTGCCCGTCCCTCCGGCAAATACCGAATCATTCGCCATAGGCGATATATCGCTCTCTTCCGCTGATACATTGAATGATACAGATGTTACAAACATTATACCCAGCAACAAAACAGATAATATTCTTTTCATGATCTACGCTCCTTTTTAACATATGCCATACGACATTCTTTTCTTTTTCTCTCCGCAGGTATTCCTACATTCCTCCATATCAAGCGGCTTTACATCTTTATGTATGCCCAACGGAATACCCGGCAATACCTTGTCCAAAGCATCCCATTCATTAAAGCTGCACCAATGTCCCTGTGTTTTTGTCCGCGCATCCTGCAAAAATGCGTCAAAAGCAGGGGATAAACGCCTGCTCAGTTCAAATATATCCGAAAAGCAGTCACAGCTGCAGTGAATAAAATGTTCCGACAGCAATACAGCCGCTCCGCAAATATCCCTGCACTGGTTTTCCGTCAATGGTTCTCCCTTGTTCAATACACCATGCTCGTTGCCTTCACGAGCATAGAGTTCGGGACACCTATCACGGATATCATCCGAAGACCATTTCTTTGGCAGTTTTCCATCCTCATCATAAAGGGTGTAAGCGTTACGATAATAGCAATCATTACGGAAACGATAAGGGCCGTCACTATCATAGTATTCTTCCAGCTTCATCACCTTATCGATCTTCGCCAGATATGCAATATATACTTCTTTTCGCGCTTTATCGTGACGCACTCCGCATACCCAGACTTCCGCCTTTCCGTCATCCAGCTTCTTCTTCCATTTTTTCAGGATCATTCGGCGTATCTGCGGCTTGCAGCACGCCAATGTGTAAATTCCATCTGTATAACACGGCGACTGGCTGTTGTCCGCTGTAAGAATGTAAGCATATAACATCCGTTCCATAAAACACCACATCCCATCTCTTTTGTTTGCCACATAATCTTTATTTTGTGGTAAACAGCTCATAAATAAAGATATAGACTAAAAAAACGCTGTAAGGTTCAATTGATAGGATATAATGATCTTTATCAACAGATCTTATTTCTTATGAATAACTTGTAAAAATCTTGACAAAACAAAGCAAATATGATATGATTCTGATATAGAAAAATTCATTATTTATTAATACCACAAAATAAAGATTATGTTGTATTCAGCACATAAGCAGTCCCAACTGCTGCAGCTGGCGCTGATGTACATCTCCGCTCTCCATTATATAGATCCGCGTAGTATCGATACTGGAATGACCCAAAATATCCGCCAAGCGGACAATATCTTTTTTTACACTGTAGTATGTTTTAGCAAATAAATGACGCAGGTTGTGCGGAAATACTTTTTCAGATCTTACGCCAGCAGTTTTGCAAAGCTTTTTCATTTCTGACCAAATATTACTGCGGTCTACCGGTTTACCGCCTCGAGTGATAAATATACTTCCACTATTTATATGTTGTTTTTTTATGTATGTTTTTAACATTTTACATAATTGCTTCGGCATCAATACAGTTCGTATTTTGCCTTTCAACCGCACTGTCGCGCGTTCATTTTTTACCGCTTCCACAGTGATAAAAGGCAGCTCCGACACCCTTATCCCTGTGGAGCAAATAGTTTGCAGTATCAAAAATAATCTCTCTTTTCGCTGCTTTTTTGCCGCGTGACACAACCGTATGTATTCCGCTTTCGTCAATTCTTTTTCCTTTTTGCAAAAGATATTTCTCTGCACCTTCAATCTTTTTATTTTACATTCCCTCATACCGCAAAAATCCAGAAAACTGTTTACCGATGTCAGCATACCGTTTACAGTTGACGGAGCGTACGATGCAGACAATTTTTCTTTCCATTCCAGCAGGTCCAATTTTGAAAAGACTTCACCTTTCAGAAATTTCATTAATGATATGATGTCACGCACATATTTTTGTATAGTTGATGCCGCGCGCTCTTGCTCTTCTAAATATTCTATATATTTCTTTATTTGGTTTTCCGATAATTTATATGATTTCATCTTGATCTCTCTTTCTATGATATAGCAATATTGATTAAACAGTTATTTCTTAATTTAAAAAGGACTGCATAAGATACAGTCCCTTAATTGCCGCAAAGCTCACGCGCCTCATCTTAAATTGTCTACCGCCGCTCTTTCTATTGTGAGTCCCGTCTTATATCTCTTCATGAACTCATTGAAGCTGTCTACCTCCTCGGGCTGCGGGTCTATTACGCTGCCTTCGTTTCCGGCGAACACCTTGTTTTCAAGATATTCGTCAAGCGGTTCACTATCATCCTTTGAGATCATGTAATCGGCAAGCAGCGCGATGCCCCATGCGCCGCCTTCGCCGGCTGTTTTCATAACGGATACAGGCGCGTTTATAGCGTTTGCGGTTATCTGCTGTCCTACTCTCGGCGTCTTATACAATCCTCCGTGACCTGTTATCCTGTCAAGCTTTACGCCCTCATCCACAAGCATTATATCAAGTCCCGCCTTGAGCGCGCCGAGAGCCGTATACAGGTTTACCTTTGCGAAATTTGCAAAGCTGAACTTGTTGTCCGGCTTTCTCACGAACAGCGGTCTGCCTTCCTCAAAGCCGGTCGTATGCTCGCCGGAGAAATAGTTATACGCAAGAAGTCCGCCGCAGTCGGGATCGCCCTTT
Source organism: uncultured Clostridia bacterium (assembly GCA_904395315.1). Taxonomy (GTDB): domain Bacteria; phylum Bacillota; class Clostridia; order UBA1381; family UBA1381; genus Ornithomonoglobus. The sequence continues at coordinate 15,307 of CAJFNT010000153.1, read as the reverse complement.
TCAGCCTCATAGTAAAACGCGTCATATATCTTTGGCATGCTTACATCAACACCGAGGCTCTCCAAAAATTCCTTGAAGCAGTTTACCCATGCGTTGAGATCGGAGGTACAGTTATTGCAGTGAACCATTCCGACAAGATTTCCGTCAGGCGTGGTCACGAGATCGATCTCATGATGCACCTCTTTGAGCTCATGCTCAAGGACTACCATTCCAAATACAGATGTCCCCGCCGAGATGTTGCCCGTTCTAACCCGCACGCTGTTAGTTGCCGCCATACCGGTTCCGGCATCGCCCTCCGGCGGACACATCGGCGCACCCGGCTGAAGCTTGCCTGTGGGATCAAGCAGCTTTGCTCCTTCCGCGGTAAGCCTGCCGGCGTCATCTCCCGCAAGCAGCACCTTCGGAAGTATATCCTCAAGCTTCCACGGATATGCCGCCGCTTTTTCATCAAACTGCGCTATCATGCACTTATTGAAATCCTTTGTCTCGATGTCGATAGGGAACATTCCCGATGCCTCGCCGATGCCCATTACCTTCTCGCCCGAAAGCATCCAGTGTATGTATCCCGCAAGCGTTGTCATGAACGTTATGTCCTTCACATGCTCCTCGCCGTTGAGCATCGCCTGATACAGATGAGCTATGCTCCATCTCTGGGGAATGGGGTAGCCGAAAAGCTCAGTGAGCTCCTCCGATGCCTGCTCGGTTATTGTATTCCTCCATGTTCTGAACGGCACAAGCAGCTCGTCATTCTTGTCAAATGCCATGTAACCATGCATCATCCCGCTGAAGCCGATCGCGCCAAGCGAGGTTATCTCCGCTCCGTACCGCGACTTTACGTCCTCCGCCATCTTTGCGTAGCAGTCCTGAAGTCCCGCCCATATAGCGTCCAGACTGTACGTCCATACGCCGTTTTCAAGGCTGTTTTCCCAGTCGTGGCTCCCGCTCGCTATCGGAGATCTGTCCTCTCCTATAAGCACCGCCTTTATTCTCGTTGAGCCGAATTCTATGCCGAGCACGGCCTTGCCGGATTCAATATATTCTTTCATATCACTCTGTCCTTTCCAAATTTTTTTATGATTTAATTATATATTAACCGGCTTGAATTGTCAACAATATAACAAAAAATATTAAAATGTATTTATTTTTTAGGCAACATTCAATATGATATATCCGAACTGTACGCCAAACCCTGTCCCGCGCTGTAATTTATTTTTTTTCGGCTTGCAAAAGGCGTTCGCATATGCTATAATATGATAGAGTGGTGGTTTTGTAATTTTTTTCAGTATATGCCTGAAAATACGCGGGGACTGTGTGATATTTTCAGATATATACGAAAATATATAAAACTAAAGGGTATATACCCTTATCGAGGCAAGGTGACATATTATGAATAAATTTGAACCGGTAAGCATAGTAAGATGCGGCAGCTATTCCGAAAGCCGAAAAGCTGTTGATGAGGCGCTCAGTATGATAGGCGGGATAAAACGGTTTGTGCGTAAAGGCGATAAGGTCCTTATCAAACCGAATCTTGTATCAAAAAAACGTCCGGATGATCCGGTCACCACGAATCCAGAATTTCTTCGCGCTGTTATTGAGACAGTTGAAGACGCGGGCGGTATCGTTACAATAGCGGAAAGTCCCGGTGGACCATATAATCAGGGTATACTTAGATCGATATATAACACCTGCGGAGTCGCCAAAGCAGTTGAAGGGACAGGGGCTGTTTTGAATTATGATACCGGATTTACCGATATTGAGTATGCGGACGGACGTACCGTCAAAAGCTTTCCGATAATCGATCCGATCCTTAATGCCGATGTCATAATATCACTTCCCAAACTTAAAACTCATGCTATGACAAGCTATACCGGCGCGGTAAAAAACCTTTTTGGCGTGATACCGGGGACACATAAAGCCGAGCTTCATTTCAGGCTTGATGACAGGACAGCTTTCTGCTCTATGCTTGTGGATCTATGCGAATATGTAAGACCCACACTCAGCATCATGGACGCTGTAGTGGGAATGGAGGGTGACGGTCCGACTTCAGGGACCGAGCGGTTTGTCGGTCTGGTCATGGCGAGCGCGGATCCGTTCATACTGGATATGGCGGCATGCGGTGTTATAGGCTATGAGCCCGGAGAAGTGGAAACAGTCAGAATAGCTGCGGACAGAGGACACACACCCAAAAATATTGATGAGCTGGAGGTCCTCGGGCTTCAGATAGATGATGTAAAGATACCTGACTATATAAAACCCGAGAGCCATTTCAATCTTTTGAAGCTTATAAATCTGCCTTCCGCTCTCAACGCGAGAGTTGTTTCAATGCTTTCGTCACGGCCAAAGATAAACTATAAAAAATGTGTTTCATGCGGCGAATGCGCTCGTTGCTGTCCGCCTCAGGCGATAAGCATGGAAAGCGGATTTCCTGTTATCAACAAACAAAAATGCATAAAATGTTTCTGCTGTCAGGAGCTTTGTCCAAAAAGCGCTGTATATATAAAACGTCCGCCGCTCAACAGATTTATGATAAAATTTCTGAAATAAGGTGAAATGAATGTTTAACGTGGTTCTTGTAGAACCGAGAATACCGCAGAATACCGGAAACATAGCGCGCACCTGCGCCGCCACCGGCTGCGGACTTCATATAGTAAAGCCGACCGCGTTTGAGATAACAGACAAAAATCTCAAGCGCGCAGGACTCGACTACTGGCAATATCTTAATGTGCAATACTATGACGGACTTGATGATTTCTTTGCCAAGACCAATAACGGACATACGCGATACCATTATGCAACGACCAAAGCTCCGCATGTGTACACCGAAGTTGAGTTTAAAGACAATGATTATCTTTTATTCGGACGCGAGGATGCGGGACTGCCCGAAGAGCTTTTATACGCTAATGAGGAACGCTGCATACGTATACCAATGATACCCGAGGCGCGAAGTCTTAATCTTTCAAACTCCGTGGCAATAATAGTATATGAAGCTATGCGGCAGATGGGATTTGAAAATTTGAAAAATCTTGGTCAGCTGACTAAATTTCATTGGTAATGTATATATGAAGCGCATTTTGCACTTCTTTGCATAAATAATTCCCGAAAGGATGAAGAATAATGAAGTATATTGTAATTTTAGGAGACGGAATGGCAGACTACCCCGTGGATCAGTTCGACGGCAAGACCATTCTTGAGGCGGCAGACAAGCCGACTATCGACTATATGTGCGCCCATGGTGAGCTTGGCATGTGCAAAACTGTGCAGGATGGTATGAAACCGGGCTCAGACGTGGCTAATCTTTCAGTTATGGGATATGACACGAAAAAGAGCTATACCGGGCGTTCGCCGCTCGAGGCCGCATCGATCGGTGTTGAGATGCATGACGACGATGTCACATTCCGCGCCAATCTTGTAACGCTTTCAGATGAAGAAAACTACGCTGATAAAACAATGCTCGACTACTCTGCCGGAGAGATAACGACAGAAGAAAGCACGGAGCTTATGAAAGCCGTGGCAAATGCTCTCGATACAGAATCCATAAAGTTCTATCCGGGGATCAGTTACCGCCATCTCTGCGTCTGGAGCGGCGGCTCGACCAATGTCGATCTTACTCCTCCGCACGATATTTCGGACAAACCTATAAAAGATCATCTTCCGAAAGGGGAAGGCGCCGACAAGCTGCTTGAAATGATGATCGAATCCGAAAAAGTATTAAAGGATCATCCCGTAAATAAGGCAAGGATCGAAAAGGGACTCAATCCGGCAACATCCATCTGGCTCTGGGGCGAGGGAACAAAACCCCATGTAGATAATTTCGAAGAGAAATATGGACTCAAAGGCGCCGTTATATCAGCGGTAGACCTTATAAAGGGAATAGCAAAATGCGCGGGCATGAGATCGATAGATGTTCCGGGCGCGACAGGAAACTGTGATACCAACTGGGAGGGCAAAGCACAGGCTGCTCTTGACGCGCTCCTTGACGGATATGATTTTGTATATATACACATGGAAGCTCCCGATGAAATGGGGCATCAGGGAAAACCTGACAAGAAGAAATTCGCGGTAGAGACAATAGATTCAAAGGTAGTAAAATTCCTTAAGGATGAGCTCGAAAAACGCGGTATCGATTTCAGGATGCTCATCATGCCTGACCATCCGACACCGATAAAACTCAAAACACATGTGAGCGATCCCGTGCCGTACGTTATATATGACTCAACCAACACGGAAAACGGTTCGGGACTTCCATACACTGAAGAGAACGGAAAAAGCACAGGCATATATATAGAAAAGGGCTACACGCTCATGGATAAATTCCTTGAAAAATGAACAGCGATCCGGGATCGAATAACTGTCAAATACCTATCGTGAATACGGAGGTGAAACCATGAAACTTCGTGATAACATAAAAAAGATACTTATTGTTATAGGTACTCTGATCTTCCTCGGATTACTGGTTTACTTTGCCGGGCCGATCGTGATAAGAGCCGCTGTTTATATTTTCGGGCTGTTCTCGCCATTTATATTTGGATTTTTAATATCCAGGCTTATAAACCCGGTCGCCGACAGACTGCAGAAACGTCTGAAAATACCGAGAGGCGCATCAGCCGCAATGGTGGTCATACTCACTATCGCTATAATGATCGGCATAATCGGAGGAGTAGGCTACAAGCTGTTTGACGAGATCAAAAATCTGTATTATCAATGGCCTTCGATCGTTGAATCGTTCCAGAACGGCTGGAACAATTTCTCCGGCACGCTCAGCAATCTTTATATAGACCTGCCTGACTCCGTTCAGAGCATGATCGACAATCTGTATAACAATCTGACAAACCAGATCTCGCAGTTTATGTCGAATATCGAGGTCATAAACAACGCACAGGATTTCGCAAGATCACTGCCGAACGGATTTATATGGACAATAGTATTTGTGATCGCCATGTTCTTTATGGTTTCTCAAAAACAGAATATTGACAGATCCATAAAACGATTTCTCGGGCCCAAAATGGTCGCAAAACTCAGCGAGATAAGCAGCGAATGCAAAAAATACCTCGGCGGCTACGTGAGAGCGCAGATAATCCTTATGTTTATAATATTCGTTGTTATCGCGATCGCGCTTTCCATCCTAGGCGCGCCGTACTCACTGCTTGTCGCGGCTGCCACAGCCATACTTGACGCGCTTCCTTTTCTGGGAAGCGGGATCACTCTATGGCCGCTCGCAGTCATATATTTTATAAGCGGCAATTTAAAACTCGGGATAGGGTATGTATGTGTTTACATTGCTGTCGCGCTATTAAGGCGACTTATCGAACCGAAGCTCGTGAGCGACAAAATGGGGCTCAACCCTATAATGACGCTTGTGGCAATGTATATAGGCTACCGCTGGTGGGGTATACTCGGAATGCTCATAGGCCCCATCCTTCTGATGGTAATAATCAGTCTTTACAAAGTAGGGCTGTTCAACGGCATTATAAGTATAATAAAACAGCTGTGGGGTTTTGCCGTTCGTGAAGTGAAAATATTCATCGCATATATAAATAACATTTTGAATAAGTGAGGAGCACAATAATGGATAAAGAAAAATTTTATATTACTACCGCTATAGCGTATACGTCAAAAACGCCTCATATAGGCAATACTTATGAAATAGTACTTACTGACGCTATCGCTCGTCATAACCGCTTTATCGGCAAAGACGTATATTTCCTGACAGGCACCGATGAGCACGGTCAGAAGATACAGGAGATCGCAGAAGAGCAGGGGATAACTCCGCAGGAGCATGTCGATAAGATCGCCGGTGAAATACGGAACATTGCAGACATGCTGAATATCAGCTATGATGGATTTATCAGGACCACCGATGAACATCACGTGAAAACAGTGCAAAAGATATTCAAAAAGCTCTATGATCAAGGTGATATATATAAGGGCGAATATGAGGGCTGGTACTGCACACCTTGCGAATCATTCTGGACAAAGACTCAGCTGAAAGAGGGGAACTGCTGTCCCGACTGCGGACGTCCCGTACAGAAGACCAAAGAAGAGGCATATTTCTTTAAAATGTCCAAATATCAAAAGCAGCTTGAGCAATATATCGAGGATCATCCCGATTTCATACAGCCTGAATCACGCAAAAACGAGATGCTCAACAATTTTATAAAACCCGGACTTCAGGATCTATGTGTATCGCGCACAAGCTTTACATGGGGCATACCTGTGGACTTTGATCCAAAACATGTTATATATGTCTGGATCGACGCGCTTTCAAACTATATAACCGCTCTCGGCTATTCCGTTGACGAAAAGGGCGAGCTCTACAAGAAATACTGGCCCGCAGACGTTCATGTAATAGGCAAGGATATTCTGAGGTTCCACACCATCTACTGGCCGATCATGCTCATGGCGCTCGGAGAACCGCTGCCAAAGAAGATATTCGGTCATCCGTGGATGCTTTTCGGTGAGGAAAAGATGAGCAAATCACGCGGCAATGTGATCTATGCTCAGGATCTTGTGCGCCATTTCGGTGTGGATGCAGTAAGATACTATATGCTCCATGAGATGCCCTTCGCTCAGGACGGCACTATAACATACGAGGTATTCATAAGCCGCTATAACAGCGATCTTGCGAACACGCTTGGTAATCTCGTTACGAGAACGGTCGCAATGGTCAATAAATATTTCGACGGGATCGTTCCGGAACCGGCGGATGAGGGAGAATTCGACGCCGATCTTAAATCAGTCGCTGTCGGAGCGATATCTGCAATAGAAAAGAAAATGGATCAGCTTCGTGTTGCTGACAGCCTTGATGAGATCTGGAAGGTAGTAAACCGTGCCAACAAATATATCGACGAGACCACACCGTGGATACTCGCTAAGAGTGAGGACACAAAGCAGCGTCTCGGCACAGTTCTGTACAACCTTATTGAATCGATAAGGATCATTGCCACGCTCCTCAGCTCATACATGCCTGAAACATCGAAAAAGATACTCGATGAGATAGGCGCTGATGAATCGTCTTATGAGAGCGTCAAATCATTCGGATCATACAAACCGGGATCGAAAGTCGGTAACGCCGATGTATTATTCGCAAGGATAGACACAGAAAAGAAACTTGAAGAGCTTGAAGCGGAAATGGCTGCAAACGCGGAGCCGGAAGTGGAGATAGCTCCGTACAAGGACTATATAGAATTTGACGAGTGGGAGAAGCTCGATATAAGAGTGGGAAAGGTCCTCGAATGTGAACCCGTGAAGAAGTCAAAGAAGCTTTTGAGATTTACTCTTGAAGTGGGAAATGAAAAACGACAGATCCTTTCCGGAATATCACAGTACCACAAGCCAGAGGAACTGATAGGTAAGAATGTCGTGTTCATAGCCAATCTTAAGCCCAGAAAGATGATGGGGCTTGAATCCTGCGGAATGATACTTTCCGCCGAGCACGATGGCAAGCTCACAGCTCTCACAACGATAAATGATATCCAGTCAGGCGCGGAAGTTGTCTGATCATAATATTATGTATTTTCATCGGACGGTATTGGACCGTCCGATATTTTTTATGCTTTTATACAAAAAAACAGGCAGCTTTCAAAAATGATCAGCTGCCTGTTCGATTTTATACTATATCCTCACTTGGAACTTCTTCGCCGTTTATCGTTATGTTTATATCTTTGTACATGCTCATTCCTGTACCTGCCGGGATGAGTTTACCGATAATAACGTTTTCCTTAAGTCCCATGAGCGGGTCTATCTTACCCTTGATCGCTGCCTCGGTGAGTACCTTGGTTGTCTCCTGGAACGATGCCGCTGACAAGAACGACTCTGTTGCGAGCGATGCCTTTGTGATACCGAGCAATACAGGCGAAGCAATTGCCTCTCTTCCGCCCTTCTCTTTTACTATCTCATTAGCCTCATCAAACTCAAGTCTGTCTGTAAGCGAGCCTATAAGAAGATCCGTATCTCCTGTATCTTCGATCCTTACCTTGCGGAGCATCTGTCTTGTTATGACCTCAACGTGCTTATCGTTGATATCAACACCCTGCATACGGTATGTTCTCTGTACTTCACGAGTTATATATACCTGCACGGCATCCGGTCCGTTTATGCGAAGTATATCGTTCGGGTTGATGGAACCTGCTGTGATAGCACCACCCTTTTCGATATGATCGCCGTCATGTACCTTGATAGATGCGCCGTACGGGATCGAATAAGTCTTTGCCTCGCCGAGCTCATCATTTGTGATGACTACCTCACGCTTCTGCTTTGACTCATTTACACGCACATAGCCCTCTATCTCAGATATGATAGCGACACCCTTAGGTCTTCTCGCCTCGAAAAGCTCCTCGATACGCGGCAGACCCTGTGTGATATCGCTGCCCGACGCAACTCCACCGGCGTGGAAGGTTCTCATTGTAAGCTGTGTACCAGGCTCACCTATAGACTGAGCGGCTATAATACCTACAGCTTCGCCTATATTTACGAGAGTTCCTGTAGCCAGGTTCTTTCCGTAACACTTTGCACATACACCGATCTTCGATTTACATGTAAGTACCGAACGGATCTTTACCTTGCTTATGCCCGCATTTACTATCTTCTCTGCCTGTCTCGGAGTTATGAGCTCTCCTCCAACTGCTATTACCTCGCCTGTAGCAGGGTCTATAACATCCTCCCAAGCGGTACGTCCTTCAATACGGTCATAAAGCGGCTCAATTACCTCGTTACCGTCTTTTATATCCTCAACTTCAGCATATTTATTCGTTCCGCAGTCTATCTCACGAACGATAACATCCTGCGATACGTCAACAAGACGTCTTGTAAGATAACCTGAATCGGCCGTTCTGAGGGCCGTATCGGTAAGTCCTTTACGCGCTCCATGCGATGATACGAAGTACTCAAGAACGTTAAGTCCCTCACGGAAGTTAGCTCTTATAGGTATCTCAACGGTTCGTCCCTGAGTATCCGCCATAAGACCTCGCATAGCTGCGAGCTGACGAATCTGGTTCGTCGAGCCTCGAGCTCCTGAATCAGCCATCATGTATATCGGATTGAATTCACCGAGATGAGCGAGCATGGCATCTGTTACCTGTGATGATGCGTCTGCCCAGATCTTGATTACCTGCTGATATCTCTCTTCATTTGTCAGCTGTCCGAAACGGTAAAGCGCTGTTATACCCTCTACCTTCTTTTCCGCTTCTGCCAATATAGCGGGCTTAGCCTCCGGAACATTGATATCCGAAACGGAAACAGTAAGAGCACCGATCGTAGAATACTTGTATCCCGTAGCCTTTATCTTGTCAAGCATTACTGCGGTAACGGAAGTTCCGTGAGCATCGATACACCTTGCAATGATGTCTCCGAGCTGACCTTTCTTTACTATAAAGTCTATCTCATAATCAAACGCCTTTTTCGGATCGGTCCTATCTACGAATCCAAGATCCTGCGGTATATTATCGTTGAATATGATCCTTCCGGCAGTTGTCTCTATAAGTCTCGTCTGAGTTCCGTTCTCAAATTCCTTCGTTATCTCTACCATGATCTTTTCATGGAGTGTGATAACATGAGTAGTATACGCAAGAATAGCTTCTTCCGGTGAAAGGAACTTTTTCTTCGTTACAAGCTTTGCCTTAGCAAGAAAACTATCGATCGAAAGAGTGACAGGTCTTTCGGGCATGATTATCGTTATAGGATTTTCATTCGATATCTTCGTCTCGTTCAGTTTTACCTTTTCAAGCGTCAGAACATATTCAAACGCGTTTTTCCATGAATTAAATGATTCGATAGGCTTTGACTCATCGACCATTGCGGGGTCTTCGATCTCAGAATTAGCAAGAAGCTGTTCAAACGCAGCCTGCTTATTCTCGTCTGCCATTATCGTATCATATATCTTTTTGTAATCCTCTTGTACAATAGTAAGATAATACGATCCAAGGATCATATCCTGTGTAGGAACAGTTACCGGATGACCGTCCTGGGGCTTCAGCAAGTTGTTTGCAGAGAGCATCAGAAATCTTGCTTCCGCCTGCGCTTCAGGCGAAAGAGGCACGTGTATAGCCATCTGGTCACCGTCAAAGTCAGCATTATATGCAGTACATACGAGCGGATGCAGTTTGAGAGCGCGTCCCTCAACGAGTCTCGGCTCAAATGCCTGTATTCCCAGACGGTGAAGAGTAGGCGCTCTGTTCAGAAGCACCGGATGCTCTTTTATAACATCCTCGAGCACATCCCATACCTCAGGTCTTGTGCGCTCTACCATTCTCTTCGCGCTCTTTATATTGTGAGCTATCCCTCTCGATACGAGTTCTTTCATTACAAAAGGCTTGAACAGCTCTATCGCCATTTCCTTGGGAAGACCGCACTGGTATATCTTCATTTCCGGTCCTACGACGATAACCGAACGTCCCGAATAGTCAACTCGCTTACCGAGAAGATTCTGTCTGAAACGTCCCTGCTTACCCTTTAACAGATCCGAAAGGGATTTAAGCGCTCTGTTTCCGGGACCTGTAACTGTTCTTCCGCGGCGGCCGTTGTTTATCAGCGCGTCAACAGCCTCCTGCAGCATACGTTTTTCGTTTCTTATGATTATATCCGGAGCGCCGAGTTCCAACAATCTCTTCAAACGGTTATTTCTGTTTATAACTCTTCTGTAAAGATCGTTAAGGTCACTCGTTGCAAACCTGCCTCCGTCAAGCTGTACCATAGGACGCAGCTCAGGCGGGATAACAGGAACGACTGTGAGTATCATCCATTCGGGACGATTTCCCGAAAGTCTAAACGCTTCCACTATCTCAAGTCTCTTGATTATCCTTGCTTTCTTCTGTCCCTGAGATTCCTCAAGCTCAGCCTTGAGCTCGGATGAAAGCTCGTCAAGGTCTATATCTTCAAGGAGCTTCTTTATCGATTCCGCTCCCATTCCGGCGGTAAATGCATTCTTGCCGTATTTCTCAAGGTACTCGTTATATTCTCTGTCCGAAAGTATCTGACCTACAGCTATATCATTGTTTACAAGCTCGTCATTTACATAAGTTACAATATACGAAGCGAAATACAGTACTTTTTCAAGCTGTCTCGGAGAAAGGTCAAGCATAAGACCTATCGACGACGGCACGCCCTTAAAATACCATATATGTGATACCGGAGTGGCAAGGTCTATATGACCCATTCTTTCACGGCGCACCTTTGACTTTGTTACTTCAACTCCGCATCTTTCACAGATCTTTCCTTTGAATCTTATCTTCTTATACTTTCCGCAATGACATTCCCAGTCCTTTGTCGGTCCGAAGATCCTTTCACAGAACAATCCGTCCTTCTCGGGCTTAAGAGTTCGGTAGTTTATCGTTTCCGGCTTTGTTACCTCGCCGTGAGACCATTTCAATATGGTCTCCGGAGAGGCAAGACCGATCTTTATCGCTTCAAAGCTATTAAATTCCAACATTCGAAAACCTCCATAGCAAATCACCGGCAAACATACGCTTTTACATTGCGTATGCCGGCACCGTTAAAACACAATCAAAAATCACTGTCATCGAAATCAAGCTCGGGATTATCATCAAAATCAAGATCAGAGCTGTCCATAGGCTCCTCGTCATCGTCGTCAAGAAGCATATTCGCATCGCTGAGATCATTTTCATCGAGCGAATCCGAAACCCCATCGCCTTCCTCCATTGTCTCAACTATCTCATCATTTACCGTATCCACGTCGTCATCATCAAATGTTGCGTCAAGATCTATCTCCTCCATATTATGATTGAGTATCCTGATATCAAGAGCAAGCGACTGCAGCTCTTTCACAAGCACCTTGAATGACTCAGGCACGCCTGACTTCGGTATGTTTTCTCCCTTTACTATAGCCTCGTATGTCTTAACACGTCCTACAATATCATCCGATTTCACCGTCAGGATCTCCTGGAGAGTATATGCGGCACCGTACGCCTCAAGCGCCCAGACCTCCATCTCTCCGAATCTCTGTCCGCCGAACTGAGCTTTACCGCCGAGCGGCTGCTGAGTTACGAGCGAGTACGGTCCTGTTGAACGCGCATGGATCTTATCGTCTACAAGGTGGTGAAGCTTCAGGTAGTACATTATTCCGACCGTAACGGGGTTATCGAATTTCTCACCCGTTCTTCCGTCGTAAACTACCGACTTATATGTCTCATTGAGTCCCGCTTCCTTGAACGCTTCCTTAAGATCGGAATCCTGAGCTCCGTCGAATACCGGTGTCGCGATCTTTATAGATCTTCCGGGTCTTGCGGCATCCTTTGCAGTCAGCACAGCTTCTCTGAAAGTATCGCTCGATATCTTTTCAAGCTCTTCTCTCGTCTTCATGCTGAGACATCTGTAAGCGTATCCAAGATGCATTTCAAGCACCTGTCCTATATTCATTCGCGAAGGCACGCCCAGAGGATTGAGCACTATCTGAAGCGGTGTTCCGTCCTCAAGGAACGGCATGTCTTCCTGCGGGAGCACACGTGATACGACACCCTTGTTTCCGTGACGTCCCGCCATCTTATCGCCGACGCTTATCTTACGCTTCTGAGCTATATAGCAGACTACGGAATGGTTTACTCCCGGCGACATCTCGTCCTGATTCTCTCTTGAGAATTTCTTTACATCCACGATTATACCCGACTCACCGTGCGGAACTCTCAATGATGTGTCTCTTACCTCACGCGCCTTTTCACCGAATATCGCTCGGAGCAGTCTCTCTTCTGCGGTAAGCTCTGTTTCACCCTTTGGCGTTACCTTTCCGACAAGTATATCTCCGGCGTGAACCTCCGCGCCTATCCTTATGATACCGTTTTCATCCAGATCCTTTAGGGCATCCTCCGAAACGTTCGGTATATCTCTTGTTATCTCCTCGGCTCCGAGCTTTGTGTCTCTCGCCTCACATTCATATTCCTCAAGATGTATCGAAGTAAATACATCGTTCTTTACAAGTTCCTCGCTTATAAGAACAGCGTCCTCATAGTTATAACCCTCCCAGGTCATAAAGCCTATGAGTATGTTCTTTCCGAGAGCAAGCTCACCGTTGTCCATTGCGGGACCGTCTACGATTATATCGCCGCGCGACACTCTTTCGCCCTCGCGCACTATCGGGCGCTGGTTTATACATGTGCTCTGGTTTGAACGCGCGAATTTGATCAGCTTATGCTCGTGGCGCTTTCCGCTGTCGCCCTTTATTATTATCCTGTTAGAATCTACTTTTTCAACTACACCGTCTTCTTTTGCAAGCACTGCCGAACCTGAATCCTTCGCTACCTTGTATTCCATACCGGTACCGACGATAGGGGAGTCTGTGGTCAAAAGCGGCACTGCCTGACACTGCATGTTCGAACCCATGAGCGCGCGGTTAGCGTCATCGTTTTCAAGGAACGGGATACATGCCGTTACGACAGATACGAGCTGTCTCGGCGAAACATCCATGTAATCTATCCTTGACGGCTCCGCTTCAAGTATATCCTCACGATGACGAGCTGATACCTTTTTCGAAAGGAACGAGCCGTCCTCCGCCAAAGGCTCATTCGCCTGAGCTATCGTATATCCGTCCTCGACGTCAGCCGTCATATATTCGATTATATCGGTGACCTTACCGTCAACGACCTTTCTGTAAGGAGCCTCTATAAATCCGTATTCATTTATTCTCGCAAATGTCGCAAGAGATGTTATAAGTCCTATGTTAGGTCCTTCAGGCGTCTCTATAGGACACATTCTTCCGTAGTGAGAATAGTGGATATCGCGGACCTCAAATCCCGCTCTTTCTCTTGAAAGGCCTCCGGGACCCAATGCCGAGATCCTTCTCTTGTGTCTCAATTCCGCAAGCGGATTTGGCTGGTCCATGAACTGTGAAAGCTGTGACGATCCGAAGAACTCGTTGATCGTCGCGATTATGGGACGTATGTTTATGAGCGATGAAGGAGTTATTATCTCAAGCTCCTGTGTCGACATCCTCTCACGAACAGTTCTCTCCATTCTTGAGAGACCGATCCTGAACTGGTTCTGCAGCAATTCTCCCACGCATCTGAGACGTCTGTTTCCGAGATGGTCGATATCATCGCAGCTGCCTGTACCCTTTGTGAGGTTCAGACAATAGTTCACAGACGCGAATATATCATCTATAGTTATGTGCTTCGGGCTGAGCTCCGCAAATCTAAGCTCTATCTGTCTTCTCGCATCCTCATCGTCCTCCGCGTTTTCCAGTATCTCATTGAGAACGCTTCTTCTTACCTTATCTCCGTGTATGTCGAGATCATCCACTTCAAAATCAACATACTCCTTAAGGTATACCATATCATTTGAGAACACCTTTACGAGCTGTTCCTCGATCTCGAGCATAACGCAGTTTACTCCGGCGCGGTCGATCTTTTCAGCCATATCCTTTGACACGACCTCTCCCGCCTCGGCAATTATCTCTCCCGTTCTCGGATCGACAACGCTCTCCGCGAGCTTATGACCCTTTATCCTCGCCTTTATCTCAAGCTTTTTATTATATTTATATCTGCCCACACGCGCAAGATCGTAACGTTTGGGATCAAAAAGCATATTTGTTATGAGGGATTCGGCATTTTCAACATTGAGCGGCTCACCGGGACGAAGCTTTTTATATATCTCAAGCAGCGCCTCGTCTCTCGTTGTTGACGGATCCTTTTCGAGTGTCGCCGTTATCTTCGCGTCATCACCGAACATCTCGATAATGTCTCCGTTTGACTCAAGTCCCATTGCTCTTAAAAGGACTGTTACCGGCAATTTTCTTGTTCTATCTATACGTACCGAGAATACATCGTTTGAGTCTGTTTCATACTCGAGCCAGGCGCCTCTGTAAGGTATCACTGTCGCCTTATAGAGCGGCTTACCGTTCTTGTCGCGTTCAAACTCGTAATATATCCCGGGCGAACGAACGAGCTGGCTGACAATAACACGCTCAGCGCCGTTTATTATGAACGTTCCCTGCTCTGTCATAAGCGGGAAATCACCCATGAATATCTCCTGTTCCTTTATCTCTCCGGTCTCGTTGTTTATAAGCCTTACGCTTACTCTTAAAGGTGCCGCGTATTTTACATCGCGCTCCTTACACTCCTCAACAGTATACTTTGGATTGTAATCGATATGATAATCGTAAAACTCGAGAGAAAGCTTTTCGGCATGATCCTTGATAGGGGACACATCCGCAAAGACCTCCTTCAAGCCCTCCTCAAGAAACCATCTGTAGGAATCCTTCTGGATCTCAATGAGATTTGGCATCTCCAAAGGCTCTTTGATCTTCGCATAGCTGAGTCGTATGTTTTTTCCGGCCTTCTGTGCGTGTAACATTTAGAAAATCACC
>CAJFNT010000152.1 GCA_904395315.1 uncultured Clostridia bacterium | reverse complement strand
TAAGTGGATGGCTAATGGCGTTGAATTTACATCATCGACAGTTGTGACGGGAAATATGACAGTAACGGCTGAATATACACCGATCACAGAGCCGACAGGTGAATTAACTGCAACAAGCTTTGCGCTTACAGAAGGAACTGCCACAGCAACCGTTTCAAATACGACAGAATCGGCGGCATCTGTAACAGTGTATGTGGCTGCATATGATGAAACTGGAACACTTGTTTCGATAGAGCTTCAGACAAAGAGTGTAGGATCGCAGGGAATTGAAACATTTGAGGTAACAAATAGCTCAGATGCGGCGTCATACAGAGCTTTTGTATGGAATGATGCGAATAATGCACCTTTGGCGAATGCCCAGTAATTAAATACTAAGTATATGATTACGAGTATAGCACAAAATTTATTTTGTCTAAGCTGATAATGAAAGACTCGGGTTTAGAAATAAGCCCGAGTCTTTTTGTGCTTTTATATTTTAAATGTTTACACTTGTTAAATTGCGCAAATCTATTGAATTTGCCGCAGAACTGTGATAGAATATAAATATACTTTTATTTTGCAGGAGAATATAGATGGTTGCTATAATAAATTATGGTGCGGGGAATCTGCACAGTGTGAAGAACGCGCTCGATTATCTTGGTGCGGAGTCGGTCGTGACGTCCGATCCGGATGTTATTGCGTCGGCGGATAGGGTGATACTTCCGGGCGTCGGAGCTTTCGGCGACGCTATGCGCTGCATGACTGAGTGCGGACTGGTCGACGTGGTGAGATCGGCTGCGGACGGATCAAAACCGTTTTTAGGGATTTGTCTTGGTCTGCAGCTGTTATTCGAATCAAGCGAGGAAAGTCCCGGCGTCAGGGGGCTGGGTGTTTTTAAAGGTAAGGTAGTCAGGATCCCTGATCACGGACTTAAGATACCGCATATGGGCTGGAACAATATCAGTGTGCCTAAAAAAAGTATGATATTGCCGGATGGTGGACCGTTTGTTTACTTTGTCCATTCATATTACATACAGCCTGATGATCAGAATGATATTTCGGCATATACTGAGTATGGTGAAAAGCTGGGAGTAGCGGTGGAAAGAGGATCTGTTTTCGCAACGCAGTTTCATCCTGAAAAGAGCGGAGATGTGGGAATGGGTATTTTAAGACGATTTTTAGATCTATAAATGAAGGGAACGGCAGATTTATGTATGCAAAGAGAATAATACCGTGCCTTGATGTAAACAATGGCAGAGTGGTTAAAGGCGTGAATTTTGTAAACCTTATTGATGCGGGAGATCCCGTGGAATGCGCCAAGGTTTACGATAAGGCGGGAGCGGACGAGCTTGTATTTCTTGATATAACCGCCTCATCGGACGCGCGCGACACGGTCGTTGATATGGTCGAGGCTGTGGCGAAATGCGTTTTCATACCTTTTACCGTAGGCGGTGGTATACGAACAGTCGAGGATTTCAGACGGATATTGAACGCGGGAGCTGACAAGGTAAGCGTGAACAGCGCTGCGATAAAAAATCCTGAACTTATACGTGAGGCGGCGGAAAAGTTTGGCAGACAATGCGTTGTATGCGCTATCGATGCGAAAAAACGTGAGAACGGCGGATGGGATGTATATCTTAACGGAGGACGTGTAAATACAGGTATTGACGCGGTGGAATGGGCGAAACGCGCAGCGGAGCTGGGCGCTGGAGAGATCTTGCTCACAAGTATGGACTGCGATGGGACGAAAGCGGGATATGATCTGGAATTGACGCGCACAGTGTCCGAGAATGTGAGCATACCGGTAATAGCATCAGGCGGCGCGGGGAAGATGAGTCATTTTCTTGACGCGCTCAAAGAAGGAAAAGCAGATGCTGTTTTGGCGGCAAGCTTATTTCATTTCAGAGAAATCGAGATCGCTGATCTCAAAAAATATCTTGCGCAAAACGGTGAGAGCGTGAGAATATGAATATTTCTTGGATAGAGGTGTGATAATGAGCAAAAGTAAAAATAAGTATAAACCACAGAAACGGTACGGTTCTCTTAAAAACGAGGGAATGATAATCCGCGGAGAATTTTCAATGGATACGGCAAAATGGTATGTGGTAGGTCTTCTTGTGATATTCCATATACTGCCGCTGGTGTTTCTGGCTTTTGGAGATATGGGAAAACAGCTTTTGAGCACTGTGTGCATGACATTCCTGAATCCTATATGTATATTTGTTATAATGTTTTTGTATGGTATGAGGATAGGGTTTAATTTTAAGATGCCTATATTGTCAACAATAATTTCTGCAGCGTCTATTGCGATGTATTATACAGATGTTTCGCAGGACGCGTATGTTTATTATGCTGTCATATCCACGTTGGTAATGTTTTTTGTGTACGGTATATTTTCGTATGGTTCGGCGATCATAGGCGGATTTATAAAGCATTTCCTTGTTTGATCACAATAGATATCGTATAACTCGTTTGATACTTGATTTTTAGTGAGGCGGAATTTTTATGGATGAGATTATAGTAAAGGCAAAAACGACAACTAATCCGAAACTGTATCTTGATTTTTTTAAGATGTATTATAAAGAAAAGACAAAGACATTGACTTTTATTACAACTGTTATAGGAGCTTGCCTTACAGTTACAGGGCTTTGGGCGTATATCAACAGGACAAATATCATAACCTGTGCGATCCTGATAGCAGGCGGAGTGATGCTTATGATATATCCAAGGTTTGTTTACCGCAGACCATACAGCTCGGCAAAAAACAATGTGATAACAACGTTATTTGAATTTTATGATGACAGAATGGTAGAGATAAATGACGCGTCAAGAGAGGAATATTTGTACTCACAGCTTTTAAAGGTATGGGAGACGGAGGATTATTTCTATATTTATCATACGCCGGAAAACGCGTCTGTGGTGGACAAGAAAGGGATCAAAAAGGGCAGTCCCGAGGAACTGAAAGCTTTGCTGAGCAGACAGGTTGAGTATACTGTAAAGAGAACCGCAAAAAAATGACGGTTCTCTTTTTATTAACGGAAAAATGTCCGTATTTTTGGATAAAAACTCGGATAATATGCTTGAATGAATTATAAAGATATGGTATAATTTATTTATGAGGAGCGGCGCGGGGGAGAACGTGCACTCAGAAACTAAAATATTGGAGGGATTACATTGGCACATCATGTACTCGACGAAGCGAAACGTTGTTTGAACTGCAAGAAGCCTATGTGCATGGAAGGCTGTCCTATACACACGCCTATTCCGAAAATGATCAGGACGCTGCTTGACGGAAATATCGATGCTGCGGGAAAAATGCTGTTTGAGAATAACCCACTTTCGCTGATCTGCTCGCTTATATGCAATCATGAAAATCAGTGTGAAGGGCACTGCGTTTTAAACAGAAAGGGTTCACCTGTGCACGCCTCGTACATAGAGAATTATGTTTCGGATTACTTTTTTGACAGGCTTGAATTCGGTGATATTAAAAAGAACGGGAAAAAAGTAGCGATAATCGGATCCGGACCAGCCGGAATAACAATAGCGATAATACTTGCAAGACGTGGTTATGATATAACCATATTTGAGGGGAAAGAGCAGATAGGAGGAGTGTTGCGTTACGGCATCCCTGAATTCAGACTTCCGAAGTCGATCCTCGATAGGTATAAGGAGCGATTGTACCAGCTTGGTATAAAGATACGTCCGAATACTCTTGTTGGAGGCAGCATCAAGATAGACGATCTGTTCAGAGACGGATATCTTGCTGTGTTTATAGGTATAGGAGTATGGAGACCGAATACTCTGCATATAAAGGGAGAATCCTTAGGAAATGTGCATTATGCGATAAATTATCTTACGAATCCTGATGTATATAGACTTGGAGAGAAGGTAAATATCATAGGCGCCGGAAATTCGGCAATGGATGTTGCGAGAACGGCGCTGCGTCACGGAGCAAGAGAAGTGACAATTTATTCGAGACACGACTATTTCGCTGCGAGCGAGCACGAGGTAAACTATGCGAAGCTTGAAGGTGTAACATTTAAGATGCACATAGAACCTGTTGAGATCGTAGACGATGGGGTCATTTTTGCGGAACTGGAATGTGATGGGAAGGGACATCTTTCAAGGATCCCGGGAACGGAGCATCTTGAGAAGGCCGACAGCACCATAATAGCGATAAGTCAGGGCGCTGACAATATGCTTGTGGCAAACACCGGTGGATTGGATGTTACTGACCGCGGTCTTCTTGTAACCAATACTTTCGGAGAAACTACAAGAGACGGCATATTCGCATCGGGAGATGTTGTAAACGGTGCGAGAACAGTAGTCGAGGCGGTCAAGTATTCAAAACTTGTAGCTGATGCGATAGATGAATATATTCAAGATCTCGATAAGAAAGACGAAACAGAAGAATCTTCGGAAAAATGAATGTAACGAGCTGCCGGTATACGGCAGCTCATTTTTGCAATAGCAATAATTTTATATAAAGCAAGCAATTATAACGGTTGAAAAAAAACGCATATAGGTGTATACTGAAAATAAAGAATGTCTTGTGCATTATAAAAACAGTTTAAGGAGTTTGCGATGATATATAGATTTGATATGAAAGAACAGCCGGAAGTTCTTAATGGACATCTGAAGCTTGGAGGAAAAGCGCCTGACGGAGGAGAGATAACTTTGAACAGCAGGTATCTTATACGTGACGGAAAGCCGTATATACCTGTTATGGGTGAAATACATTTTCAGCGGCTTGAGCGCAGATACTGGAGGCGTGAGCTGCTCAAGATGAAATCCGGGGGGATCACAGTGATCTCAACATATATGCTTTGGATATACAACGAGGAAACTGAAGGTCAGATAGATTTTACCGGCGATAACGATGTGCGCTCATTCATAAAACTGTGCGGAGAATGCGGGCTGGACGTCGTTTTGAGGATAGGACCGTGGGCGCACGGAGAATGCAGGAACGGAGGATTTCCGGACTGGCTTTTGAAAAGAGGGATACCGCTGCGCTGCAATGACGAACGCTATTTAGAGATCGTGCGCGGATGGTATGGCGCGATAGGCCGTCAGGTAAAGGACCTTATGTATTCTGAAGGAGGAAATATTATAGCGATCCAGCTTGAAAATGAACTTGTAGACGGAGCGGAACATCTTTTAAAGCTTAAAGAGCTGGCAATTGAAGCCGGATTGAAAGCTCCGATATACACTGTTACAGGCTGGAACAGTATATATGGAGCGGAGATACCAAAGTATGATGTTTTGCCGGTATTCGGAGGCTATCCCGAGGCCCCATGGACAGGACATACAGACAAGCTTGCGCCGTCGCCGAACTATTTCTTTAACTCGATGAGAAATGATAGCGCGATAGGGGCGGATCTGATACCCAAAGACGGTGATGACAAAGATGCCGCGGCAAGAGGGATAGACTATAAGTTATACCCGTATGCGACATGTGAACTCGGCGGTGGCATAGAAGTTACTCACCACAGAAGGCCGATAATATCCGAAAAAGATATATATGCGCTGTCTTTGGTAAAGCTCGGCAGCGGGAATAATATGCCCGGATATTATATGTATCATGGAGGTACAAATAAAATAGGCCGATATTCGACATTTAATGAATCAAAAGCCACCGGATATCCAAATGATTACCCGATACTATCATACGATTTTCAGGCTGCGATAGGGGAGTTCGGACTCATACGCGGACAATATGAGCTCTTAAAGGAGCTGCATATGTTTGTAAATGATTTTATGGAGCTATTGGCGCCGATGGACGCGTATTTTTCGGATAGACCGGCATCGGACAGTCACGATACAATAAGTCTGAGATACAGTATGAGACGCAGTGACAAAGGCGGCTTTGTATTTATAAATAATTATCAGCGCCTTGAAAAACTTGCGGAGCATACCGATGTAAAGTTTGAAGTTGACGGCATAGTATTCCCTGAGAATGGTATGACAGTTGAAGACGGAGACAGTTTTATCATACCGTTTAATATAGAACTCGGAGGCTTAAAGCTCAGGTATTCGACATGCCAGCTTATATGCGTCCATGACGGCGTATATTTCTTTAAAAAGAACGGAAAAAATGAGCCTGAGTTTGTTTTTGAAGATGAGAAACTGTACGGTACGGATATTGTAAAGAACGGCGTGAGATTCGTTGTGCTGAGCGATACTGAGGCGCGCAGACTTTACAAGATAAACGGTGAACTGTATCTTACAGATGGAGCCGCATTGACGGAAGAGGAAATATACAGGCTTGGCAACGGGGATCTCTCGTATTCAAAATGGGAAAACGGATGCTTTAAACATTATGAAGTCGTGCCGCAGGACCAAAATGCAGAAGTCTCCATTGAAGAGGCTGAATACGTTCCGCATAAATTTGACTGTGAACTTGAGATAGGCGGAAAAAGGCAAATACGTATGTATAAACTGAACACGGATGCGAAAGACGGATTTATAAGGGTCGATTATGCGGGGGATGCAGCTCAGATCTATTCGGGAGGCAAACTTGTGGCAGATGATTATTGGTACGGCAGACCGTGGATGATTCCGTGCAGCCTTATTGAGAACGGAAAGGCGGAGCTTTTGATATCCGAGCTTAAGGATGATGTGTATCTTGAAACAGATGTGCGCGAACGCGTTACAGAGGCATCGTTTGTGCCGATGTATTCATCGGCGCTTTTTCGGGACGATAAAGGCGCGAATGATTCTGTATATGAAATAAAAGCAGCTGTTGATGATATCACAGGAGAAGCGCTGGGATATGCGCGTGAAATGATAGAAAAAGCAGGCGCGGCGGATGTATATTATACGCCCGTATATATGAAAAAGAATCGTCCGGGAGTGCTTATAACCTGCATAGCGCACGAGGATAAGCTTGAAAGCGTTATAAAAGCGATCATGATGCATACATCTACACGCGGAGTTCGTTATGCAAAATACAGCAGAAGAGTTATGAGTTGTGAGATGGAGAGCGTTGATACAGAATATGGCAGAATAACGGTAAAAAGGAGTGTTTACGGAAATATAGTTCGAGAGAAGCCGGAATATGACGATATCGCAGCGGCGGCTAAAAAGTATGATGTTACGATTGATGAAGTGATAAAATCGGCGTTAAAAAGTAAATTTAAATAATCTGTTAACCTTTTTTAAAAAATGCCATAAAATTATTGAATATATTAAAAAAAGGGTATATAATGAGAAAGCAAGTTAGAGTGGACTTTGAGAGTTTGCTCATTTGGTTTCTTTTAGCAGAAGGAGTGGCCTGTAAGGAAGAGACCGGAAATTTGTTTTTCGGATTTTCCGAACAGTGCCACTTTTTTAGGGAGATAATATTTCGACGGTTTGCTGATAAGCTTATTTCCTGTTTCGGCTTGCTTGAAAATGGTTAAAGCAACTGTCTGATGGTTAATTCAATAGAAGGAGGCATATATATGGCAGATGAAACCGTAACAAAGGAAAGGAAATTGCGGAAAAAGAATAGGTTTACTACACCGTCAAGCGAGACTGAAAATGATGAAGAAAGTGGAAGAGTTAAAAGATTTTTCAGTAAGTTAAAAAAACCTTCTAAGAAAACAGTTGTTTTTATTATAATAGCGCTTCTGATTGTTGCGGCAGCGGCAGCATTTATTATCAAGCATATGTCAGCGGGAGATGATACAAAAACAGAATATACAACGGCGACCGTCGAGCGCAGGAGCATAACGAGGACGGTTGACGGTTCATCAGTAATTGAGGCGAATGATACATACGAAGTTACTGCACTTGTAACAGGTGAGATACTTTCGGATAGTTTCAGCGAGGGGGATTTTGTAAAAAAAGATCAAGTTCTTTATACGATTGATTCGGATGACGCACAGAAGGAAGTTGAAAGCGCTGAGAATTCATTGGAACAAGCGCAGCAACAGTACGCAGATGCGGTGCGTCAGAAAGCTAATACGATTCAGACAAACAATTTAAATGAACAGTCACAGCAGAACGCTATATTGAATGCGCTCAATTCTGTTGATTCCGCGTCTCGTTCACTAAACGAAGCACAAGAAAATTACGATAATCTTACAATAACAGCAAATTGTAGTGGAACAGTTGCAGAAGTTCTTGTAAATGATGGTGATAGTGTCAACGATGGAACACAGATTGCGCGTGTGTATGATGCAAGCAGACTAAAGATACAGCTTCCTTTTAATGAGGCGGATGCAGATGGGATCAGTTCGGGTGATATAGCAACACTTTCAATTGCATCATCAGGAGATACGATCACTGGAGTGGTTGAGAATGTTGGCACATCCACACAAGCAACAAGTGCTCATGCGATAGTTCGTTATGTTACGATAACTGTTGACAATCCCGGAGGACTTACCGTGGAGGATAAGGCTTCTGCTGTTATAAATGGAGCGGCTTGTAATGATCTCGGAACATTCGAATATTACGATGAGGGTTATCTTACAGCGAAGAGCAGCGGCAGATTGGGAGAACTTTATCTTCAGGAAAATGATGTGATCAATGAAGGTCAAGTGATAGGATATATTACATCGAGCGCTATTGAAAATAGTCTTGCAAGCGCGGAAGATCAGCTTGAATCGGCAGAGCTTTCAAGAGATGACGCATACACTCAGCTTGAAAAGCTTGTTGTGGAAAGCGATACATATTCACTTGATTCCAATATACAAAGTGCTGCGCTTTCTCTGGATAATGCCCGTATAAGCCTTGAAAAGGCAAAAAAGAGTCTTGAGGATTATGAGGTAAAAGCACCTATAGAGGGAACTATAATAGAAAAGAACAAAAAGGCAGGAGATAAACTCGAAACGAACACTGGGACTACGAGTGAGCCTATGGCCGTGATCTATGATATGTCTACGCTTAAAGTACAACTTTCGGTGGATGAAAGCGATATAAAGGATATAGCAGCAGGCCAGGAAGTTACGATAACGGCTGATGCCGTGGAAGGAACATTTAAGGGAACGGTCGAGAAAGTAGGAGTGAACGGAACATCCGAAAACGGAGTGACAACGTATCCTGTAGATATAGTAATATCTGATTATGGCGATCTTTTACCGGGAATGAATGTTGACTGTGTTATAACAGTTGAAAGTATAGATAATGTTCTTGCAATACCGGTTGATTCTTTGCAGCGCGGGAATATAGTCTATGTTCAAGGAGAAAAGACCGATGAAAATGATAAGGCACCGGATGGATATTATAGTGTTGATGTTGAAACAGGAGTAACTGATTCACAGTATATCGAGATAAAATCCGGACTTAATGAGGGTGATGTTGTATGCGGATCTATTGCAGCAAGCGGAAATGAAGCACAGGGAAGTGTTGAAGACAGTACCATGCAAATGCAAGGCGGCATGGGCGGTATGCAAGGCGGCATGGGCGGAGGTATGTCTGGCGGCGGCGGTGCACCCGGCGGTGGCGGCGCACCCGGCGGCGGTGGCCCGATGTAAGGAGGTATGAGTATGCCTCATTTGGTAGAGCTTAAAGATATATATAAAATTTATCATGTTGGTGACAGTGAGGTCCATGCCTTAGACGGGATCTCACTTACGATCGATAAAGGTGAGTTTGTGGCTATAGTCGGCTCATCGGGTTCAGGAAAGTCGACATGTATGAATATAATAGGCTGTCTTGATGTGCCGACGAAAGGGTCATATAAGCTTAATGGAAGAGAGATAAACAATTACAGTGATGATGAGCTTGCTGATGTCAGAAATAAAATGCTGGGATTTATATTTCAGCAATACAATCTGATCCCTAAGCTTACAGTTATAGAAAATGTGCAGTTGCCGCTTTTGTACGGAGGTTACAGTGAAAAAGAGCAGAAAAAAAGAGCAATCGCGGCATTGGAAAGAGTAGGATTGGCATCGAAAGCAAAGAACATGCCTACGCAGCTGTCTGGAGGTCAGCAGCAGAGAGTGTCAATCGCAAGAGCGCTTGCAGGTGATCCATCGGTAATACTTGCCGATGAGCCTACAGGAGCACTTGATTCAAAAACTGGACGTGATGTGATGAAATTCCTTCAGCAGCTTAATCGAGAGGGAAATACGATAATACTCATAACGCACGATAATTCAATAGCAGCACGTGCAAAGAGGATAGTGCGCATAACCGATGGACATATAGTCTACGATGGACCTGTGGAAGGCGACGAAAACGTAGCACGTCAGGCTGCTGCGGGACGTGAGGAGGAATAATGCGTATATGGGCTTAACAAAAAGTTTTACAATGGCTCTTTCGAGCATTATAAATAATAAAGTAAGATCACTCCTCACGATGCTGGGTATAATAATCGGAATTTCATCGGTAATAGTGCTTGTTTCTGTGATGAACGGTCTTACAACAGAGATAACTAACGTATTTGCGGAATTTGGTACAACATCACTGACGACGATGATAACCCCCAGAACAAACAAGGATATAAAGCCAGAGGAGCTATATGATTTTATAGATCAATATCCGGATCTTTATAATGGTATGTCTCCAAATATAACTGTTTCGGGACAGATAAAGACTCCGGATTCTGGGGATGACACATTAAGTGGTTCTGCAACAGGTGTATCGGAGGATTATTATGACATTCAGAAATTAGAGCTAAGCTTCGGCAGATTTATATCTTACGAAGATTGTGAAAATGATTCAAAAGTTGCCGTGATAGGTTCATATCAGGCGTTGTATTTCTTTGGACTCTCATCGAAGGCAATTGGAGAGACGATAAGGATAAATGGAATACCATATACAATAATAGGCGTCTTGGAAGAGGAAGCCGATTCTGCAGAATCGTCATCGGATGATGTTGTTTATATACCTTATACTGCAGCACTTGAAGCGAACGGTACTAATGTAATAAGCAGCTATACTGTAAATGCGGCTGAAGATGAAGTTGTTGATGAAGCGAAGAGTACTCTCGAGTCGTTCTTGCTTGAAAAAATAGGAGATTCGGATTATTTTACAGTAACATCTTTGAAGGCCATAGTTGATGAAATGATGTCTATGATGGATAAGATGGAAATGGTACTTGTAGCTATTGCCGGCATATCATTGCTTGTCGGCGGTATAGGTATTATGAACATAATGCTCGTATCGGTAAGTGAGAGGACCAGGGAAATAGGTATCAGAAAATCACTTGGAGCTAAACACAAGCATATAATGATGCAGTTCGTAATGGAATCCGGAACAGTTAGCTGTATTGGCGGTATAATCGGAATAATAATGGGAGTATCATGTGCATATTTATTCGGTCGGCTTTTGGATATGGAAGTAATACCGTCTTTGGGGGCGGTAGGTCTGGCGTTTGGTGTATCAGTCGGAATAGGTGTAGTTTTCGGATTCCTGCCGGCAAGGAAAGCAGCTAAATTAAATCCGATAGATGCTCTGCGCAGTGACTGATCGATTTGGATATGGATTTGTTCAGCGGACAGTAAGGAAGGAGATATATAATGAAAAAAATAATATCCGTATTGCTTGCAGCAATGATAGTTGTTCCATCATTTGGAGCTTTCAGCGTGTTTGCAGCAAGCGAATCATGGCAGTCAGATGAAGATATGACGAAACTTTTGTCTGAACTAAATATAATGAACGGTGACGGAAATGGTAATTTTAATCTTGACTCATATGTAACACGCGCAGAAATGACAAAGATAGCTGTTGCTTCATCGAGTTATAAGAATACAGTCGCGTCTGGATTGCAATTTTCACCATTTTCAGACGTCAGTGGTTCCTATTGGGGCGCTCCGTATATTCAGGCGGCCGTTTCGGCTGGAATCGTAGAAGGGTATATTGACGGTACGTTTGATCCTAACGGAACAGTAACTTACGAGCAGGCGATCACAATGATGTTAAAGGTTCTCGGTTATACAAATGAGGATTTTGGGGCATCATATCCGTATGGACAGGTAGGTATGGCTCAAAGTTTAGAGATGACTTCGGGGATCAATGCATCAATAGGGGATGCGCTCACGAGGAGAGAAGTTGCAAGGCTGGTGTGTAATACGCTTGATACAGGTATGAAAGACAGCGGCACAGATCTGATATCAGTACATAGCTGTGAGATAGTTGATGATGTTACAATAATAGCATCTCAGGATGAGGATTCGTCATTGTCAGCAACAGAGATATCGACGTCAAACGGAAAATACACTATAGATGATACATTTGATATGTCATATATCGGGTCAACAGGAGACATGGTTGTAAAAGATGGTAAATATCTTGTTGCATTTTCACCGGATGATGAAACTGTATCAGAACAATATGTGGTTTATTCTACTCTAAATAATGCTATACTTTGCTATGTGGCAGGGGACAATACAAATATACATCAGCTTGAGATAAGCTCAACAACTCCATGTTACATGGGTTCTACGGAATATACGTATTCACAGATAAGCTCCATGATGGAGATGGGTGACAAAATACGTGTGAGATATAAATCCAACGGAGAGATAGATTATATTAATTATTCAGAGGGAACTGTAGAGGGACCGATAAAGGTGACTTCCGATTCTTGGATCAACAATTTCGATACGGATTCTTCAACAAAGATAGTGCGCGAGGGAAATATAGTTGATGAAGAAAGTATCCAGACGAATGATATAATTTACTACAGCAAAGATCTAAATATGATACTTGCATACACAACTAAAGTTACAGGTGTTTATGAAAGCGCGTCACCGTCAAAGGATTCGCCTACCAGTGTTACAATTTCGGGTGTCACATATGAGCTTGAAGGAGTAGAGGCATTCAACGATCTTTCGTCAAACGGCAGCTTTAATTATGGCGATACGGTAACTGTTCTGCTTGGAAGAGACGGAGAGAGCATAGCGGGTGTTGTTACTGCTGAGGGATATTCTTCTGACACAAAGGTAGGATATGTGACATCGACGGGAAGACAGAATTTTACAAATGCTGACGGCACAACATACATGAGCTATTATGTGCAGCTTGTTGCTGCTGATGGCATAGTTTACACATATCCTACAAGCACCGATCAGTCGAGCAATGTAGGAAAGACAGTTAGGGCAAGAATAAGCAACGGCGTTGCTACTATCGGAACAGTCAGCAACGATTTGAGCGGAAGAGTAAGCTATGACAACATGACTATAGGGTCTATGAAGGTCTCAGAGGACGTAGAGATTATTGATATAGCTTCGGAATTTATAGGCGATGTTCCTTTGTATACAAAGACATTTATGCAGCGTATAGATGGTCTTAATTTGAAGAAGTCGCAGATATGTTATTATGGCACGGATTCGAATGGTGAGATCTCAGAACTTATTCTAAGAGATGTAACCGGTGATATGTATGATTATGGTATTGTTACCGGATCGAGTTCAGGTACTGATTCCAAACAGTTTGTGGTTGAAGTTGATTCGTCATCGTATACGTCAACAAATCAGAGTCTTGCATTTGGAAATGCTGTGAAGGTTGCTATAAATAGTTCCGGAGTATTGGAAAGCGCAGTTAAATTGTCATCTTATTCAGGTGCTGTTACTGATCTTGCTCAGACATATGCTGTTATAGGCGCAAATCAATATCTGTTAAGTGATAAAGTTGTTGTTTACAGAAAGACTGGTACCGATACTTTTTCTGAAATATCGCTAAATGAGGCGATAAATGGAAATTACAGATATACATGCTATTATGATAAGGCAGAATCGAGCGGCGGAAGAATACGAGTGATCATTGCTGAGGATGAGGAATAATAAAAAATATCCCGAAGATAGGCTATGTGCCGTCTTCGGGATGTTTTTTTATCTTATCATAGCAAGCATTTTTTATAAATGTTTATTTCGATCTCTCTTGTTACATCAAAGGGGCAGGATTGAGCATTTTTTGCAAGAATTGTTGTTTTTGTCCAATCTGTAAGTTCTTCTTCTGTAAAATTGATGTCACACGGTAAAAGCTCATTTAAAAGAGTACATATATCGTCAATACTGTCCATACCGAGTGCTTCAAGGTACAGATCGGTTTTCCAAGGCATTTCCATATCGGCCCGTCTCATGTATTCTCCGAGAAGAAGACCGTTTGCCATGCCGTGCGGGACGCCCTTGTAATATGTCAGAGGGTATCCCATAGAATGGACGATCGTTGTTCCAGTCTGAGCGATGACCATTCCGCCGAGGGTGGAAGCCCATAAGAAGTCAGTACATAGTTCCGCGGGAGCTGTGCCGTCTTTTAGGATGCCTATATTATTTCCGAGAACGCGTAATCCCTCGAGCGCAATATAGTCGGAGGCGGGGGATGATTTTTTGTTTGTAAAACCTTCAATAAGATGGCTCAAGGTGTCGATGGCAGTGTTTCTTGCTGTTTGGAGCGGCAGATCCTCTATGTATCTGCCGTCAAGAAATGCGGTTTTAAAGAATACATCAGGAGATGAAAAACTCCTCTTCGTATGTTCTCTATGTAATGTCAAAATAGAATAAGGTGTTACTTCTGAACCTGTTCCAGCAGTGGTTGGGATCGCAACCATAGGAAGCGGTGTGTTTTTGAATTTCCCCTTGAAAATATCGTAAAGTTCAAAATCGGAGCCTTCCGCTGGGGGATTCACAGCGTATACGGCAATAGCCTTTGCTGCATCGAGAGGAGAGCCGCCGCCTATGGCGATTATAAAGTCAGCGCCGAACTCGTTCGCGGTCTTAGCGCCTTCTGCGGTATTTTCTATCGACGGATTGTTTTCGATCTTGTCGTATATAATATATGATATATTGTTGCTATTTAAAGCGGCTGTGACATCATCAAGAGCTCCGGATCGAACTCCTGAATGTTTGCCGGTCACTATCATTGCTTTTGTGCCAAGTATTAATTCGCTGCTTTTTCCTGTGACTACATTTTCGCCGGCGAATATTTTAACAGGCATATAATAATTAAACATTTTAGCACCTCCAGTTTTTTGTTGATCGTGTAATAAAAAACGACCGCGGAATTTTCCGCAGCCGTAAAATACAAAAGAAATCAATCGTACATATGCTCGAGTATAAGACAAACCTCCGCTTTTGACGGAACGCGTGGATTTGTCGCTGTGCAAGAGTCTGCGATCGCCTTTTCCGCCATAGATTCTACGGCGTTCATATATTCCCTTTTATCAATACCGCATTGTGATATGGACAGCGGGATATTCATTTCTTTATTCATGAATTGTATCCATCCTACAAGAGCGCGGATAGTTGTTATTTCATTAAAGTTATTTACACCGAGCAGCTTTGCAACGTTACAATATTTTTCAACGCATTTCGGATATTCCTTTTTGCTCTTGGAATGCTTGTTTATCCCAGAGTTGAATTCTATAACATGAGGTAACACGATAGCGTTTGCTCTGCCGTGCGGTATATGGAATTTCGCGCCTATAGCATGTGCTATACCGTGATTCAGTCCGAGTGATGCGCTGTTGAATGCAAGTCCCGCAAGACATGAAGCCACATGCATTTTTGCTCTTGCATGAGTATCATTATTGTCAAGGTAGGAGCGGAGAAGGAATGTACCGCATATCTCGATCGCCTTTTCAGCAAGCGCCGCTGAGAATTCATTGTTATTGATACTTACATATGCTTCTATCGCATGTGTCAGGACATCCATGCCTGTATCCGCTGTTACGGATGCAGGGACGCTTTTTACAAGCTCGGCATCGAGTATTGCCTCGGTAGGAAGCATCGAGTCGGAAACAAGAGGATATTTTATATCGTGTTCCGCATCGGTGACTACAGCAAAACTTGTAACCTCCGAACCGGTACCGGATGTTGTTGGTATCGCTATAAGGGCTGTTTCTTTGTTAGTTGCGCGCGTGCCGAACTCGCGTATTGATTTCGCCGAATCGATCGCGCTTCCTCCGCCTATTGCTATTATGCAGTCAGGATCGGATTGAATGAATTTTTCCACACCTGCCGTTATTTTTTCGAGCGGCGGATCCGGAACGAC
Organism: uncultured Clostridia bacterium; assembly: GCA_904395315.1. Taxonomy (GTDB): domain Bacteria; phylum Bacillota; class Clostridia; order UBA1381; family UBA1381; genus Ornithomonoglobus. The sequence goes on along the minus strand of CAJFNT010000152.1, from coordinate 44,252 downwards.
ATCTGAGAATATATCGAAGTTTATAAACGCCTGCTGCAGTCTGTTGGTTATAAGAGCAAGCATTCCGCTTTTTTCGATAAACGGATCTGTTATTATAAGTATTTTGTTGTACGGCAGCTCAAGTAATCTGTCAAGAGCATTTTCGCCAAAATAAATCGTTGTTCGAATATCAAAGCTTTTCATTTATGTATCTCCTGTATTTTAAGTCAGCATTAAGCCGCTTCCAAATTTCCTTGCCTTTTCGGTTCGGAGTAATCCATCTGCATATATTATACTACATTTACCCGATTATTTCAATACTTCTGTTAAAAAAATATCGTATTGGCAGAATAATTTACATTGATCTTAAAAAATAATATATATCGTATGTGCGGATAGTGAGTAAATGCTGATAAAAAAACGCGCCTGATAGGCGCGTCAATCCTCCATTATCAGAGTTGGAAGAGTCATTTCACTGTATTGTGTGGATATAACACCGGTCTTGGCTATACGTGAATAAATCCCCTGCAGTTTGCCTCCGTATACAAAAAGTCCTGTAATATTGGCAAATCCGCGGAATCCGGCATTTTGATCCCATAGCAGATCTATATTTTCACTCTCGTAAGGCGTAACATATTTTTGCAGCAGATAGCCTGTATCCATATGCTTAGAAAGAAATCCGAGCCATTCCTCAGCGTCTTTGGCTTCAATGCCTGCCAGGACACCTTTTGAGGCGTATGAGTCTGTAGGCTTGACTATCCATTTAAGTCGATCCTCGATAACATTGTATTTATGTATATTGTCGTGAGTCAGCATATGAGTTTCTGGTATATGCTGTTCTATGAACGCGTTTTCCTCGTCGGTCAGGATCGCTCGTGTCATTTCGTCACGCAGTATTTTAAATATAAGCTTATTGTGAGCGATCTGTGTGCGGAAACTTCCTATAACGACAGTCTCATCGTTTAAGTACGAATCTATAAACGGACGTATCTCGTCGTAATAGGACATTACATCGCTTGTGACGGCTCTGCGGTACACAGCATCGATCCGTTTTCCCGAAGGAGATAAAAGCGCGCCGTTTTCTCGCCGAAGCTTATATATATCGCATATTTCACATGTATAGCCCGCGCGCTCAAAAGCGCGTTTGAATTCTTCAAATTCTTCATTGGATGCGCTCGACATGAAATCGACTATAGCTATATAAGGATCTTTTTTTGCTGTTGATGAGGAGCTGTAGATATTTATAAATTCACGCACCCAAGAATCAAACAGTTCAAATTTTTGCGCATGACGCGAAGCAAAAAACTCCTTGTATGTAGAAGATGTCTTAAAAACATTATTCAGCTCTCGGTCCTCGTTCATTCCGCTTGATCCGTCGGTGTTGAATTCGCAGAATTTAAAGTTTCGTGTGTCAGGATCGTAAAAAACATCTACACGCGCGATAGGGATCCGGCATTCGTAGTGTGGGTCATGAAGTATAAGCTCTTCAAGCCGCTTGTCAAACCCGAAAAGAGTACGATATTCAGGATTTTTTAAATATTCATCCGTTACCCGGCTGAGGATGCCGTATGTTTTTTCTGCGGACTGCTTTAAAAAATCAAAGTCTGCTTGACTGTACATTTTTGGAATGTACAAAGTATGCACGGTGAACCCGTGGTAATGCGCGGTCGATCTTTCGAGAGTTTGGCGCATTTTTGCCGCATCGTGACGACATTTATCAAAATCCTGGAGAATTAAAGCTTTATATTCCTGCTGATAACTCATTTGAAAAAATTCCTTTCCTTGTTGATTCTTCATATATGGTCCTGCCGGAGCGGGCTGCGGAAGCAAGCGGTGTTAAATACTGCAGGTCTTTGCTGCCGAGCACGGCTTCAGCTTTTTCAAACATATCATTTATTATCTTTTTGACCGGATGTCCGTATATGATCCCGTCAAATCCATTTTTCAACAGTTCTTCTTTTGCAAGTTCTATATCGTTTTCATTCGCTTCAGGCAGTTCCGGAAGAGCTCCTTTTACAAATATTGCTTTTATAAGAGCCGCATATCCCATTGCGAATCCATGGGGCATAGAGTCGGCCGGACGTATCTCGATATATCTTTTGAGACGCGTGTCGGGGAAGAACATCGAAAGAAGGTGTTCTATCTCTGAGTCATGAAGTTCTCTTCCTTTATATATATCGCTGGCAGGGCGGCTTCCTGTATATACAGCGCCTTTTTCGGTCAATATAAGGATCGGAGGTGAGTTGTACACGTATTCAGCGTATTTCAGGAACCCAAATCGATCTGCAAAAAGCCCCGGCACTGTTCCGCATCTTGCGTTGTCAACACTTTGCCATATCTTTGTCCTCAGCATTCTTCCCGAATATCGGTTGCCTTCAAAAAAAGGCGAGTTGTCTGTTATTAGAGAGAAAATGGGCGTAAGCAGGTTTGCGGCGCGAAGTTTATTTACACAGTCTGACTCGTCGGAAAAGTCAATAGATACCTGCGTAGAAGCCGTCGCGCGCATCATATTCCTGCCCATGCTGCCTGTATTATTAAAGTAACGATCCATAAATTCATAGCGCGTCTTAGGGATGAGCTCTTCATCATTGGCTTTCGACCGAGGTGTGTAGCCGAGATTTACAAGCTTCATACCGCGCGAGGAAAGTATCGGTTCTGCACGGCTGAGAAATTTTTTGTATATCTTGTCTATATCCTCAATGCTGCAGCATGGCTTTATACTTATCTCTATCTGTCCTGCGGGCTCTATCGTGATAGACGCTTCATTATCGTATAGTGCTATGATCTCGCCGAGACTATATTCTTTTTCGGGATAATATTCCGAGAGCTCATTTAAAATGCCGCGTATCCCTCCGCTGTAAGAGACTTGTGAAAGATCCTCTTTTACTGCAAAATGCTCTATTTCAACGCCGATCTGCTTTTTTGATGTACATCCTTTGGCGATATATTCTGCTATGCGTTCCGTATTTGTCATAATCCACCTCTACATTATTGTACCGGAGTAATTTCATTGATTAAGTATAACACAGTTTAGTTTAAAATACAAGAGAGGTATACAAATTTGGTACGGTTTTGTGGATAGATGATTATGTGAAACGGAAAATATATATTTAATTTAGGAAATAATAATATAAGATGTTGATTTTGCAGCCTTATATTAATTGCTCCAATAATTTATGGTACTGTTTGATACCATTTGCCTTATAATTATAATACCATATGGTATCATTGTCAATAGGTGATTTTATGTTTTTTCAAAGAATATATGATCTAAGGGTGGATAATGATATGACGCAGCAGCAGGTGGCGGATTATCTTGTGTGCAACAGGCAGGTGTATGCGCGTTATGAGCATGGTCAGCGGGAAATACCTGTTTCAATGCTGATAAAGCTTGCAAGACTCTATAACACGTCAACAGATTATATACTTGGTTTGACGGATGAGAAATAGTATAAATAAAAAACGAACGGTGGATAATTATGGATCATGTAACGGAGTGTGATATTATGGATTTCAAGCCGAAGCCTACCAAAAATAAAGTTGCAGCGAGTTACAGAACATTATATATAAAGAATGAACTTGCGGAAAAGATCAGTAAACTTGCGGCTGAGAACGATACAAGTTTTAATAATGTAGTTATAAGTATTCTTGAAGACTTTTTTGAAAAGAATAAATAATTAAGATATTTTACGATTGACAAAGCAATATCACTATGCTATAATGCATAATGATATGTTTTATTTTTCTTTGACACGCGCCGGGATCATCGGCGGTCTTATTTTGAAAGGATTGTTTTGATTGATGGATAAAACGGAATTTATCGTTGAAAATTTCGGTGTTTCGAGGCGCTCCGCGATGCTTGTGGCGGAGGCTGAGGATTCGATTAGGGAGAAATTCGCAGAATTTGAAAAAACAGCAGAATTTAATCAACTTAAGATAATGAAAGCCTTTTCGGATAACAGAGTATCGGAAAGACATTTCATGCCAACTACGGGGTACGGATATGACGATGACGGCCGTGATACTCTCGATAGGGTATATGCCGATGTTTTCGGGGCTGAGGATGCGCTTGTACGTCATAATTGGGTAAACGGTTCGCATACTCTTGCAACGATGCTCTATGCGGTGCTCAGACCTGGAGATACATTGCTTGCGGTTACCGGTAAGCCGTATGATACGCTTGAGGAGGTCATCGGTATTTCAGGCGAGGACGGAAACGGTTCTTTGAAGGATTATGGCATTCGCTATGAGGAAATAGAGCTTACTGCTGAGGGAGATATTGATTTTGAAAGCGTAAGAGAAACGCTTCTTAGCAAAAAAATAAAAGCTGTGCTTATACAGCGCTCAAAGGGATATGGTGACAGACCTACATACAGCTCGAAAAGGATAGGCGGTATAATAGATTTTGTAAAGTCGGTGTCGCCGGAAACGCTGTGTCTGGTCGATAACTGCTACGGAGAATTTGCAGATGACAGCGAGCCTACCCAATTTGGCGCGGATCTCATAGCGGGTTCTCTTATAAAAAATCCGGGCGGAGGTATTGCTCCGACAGGCGGGTATATAGCAGGAAAAAAACGTCTCATAGAATTGTGCTCTTATAGACTCACATGTGTTGGGATCGGCCGCGAATGCGGTTCAACGATGGGATTTAACCGCTATGCTTATCAGGGGCTGTTTTTAGCTCCGCATGTGGTTATGCAGGCACTGAAGGCCGCGGCGCTCTGTTCGGCTGTGTTTGAGAAACTGGGTTATGAAACGGATCCGGCTCCGTTTGATGACAGACACGATATCATACAGTCAGTAAAGTTCGGGAATAAAGAGACAATGGTAGCTTTTATACAAGGTATACAAAAGGGCGCTCCTGTAGACAGCTTTGTGACACCGGAGCCGTGGGATATGCCAGGATATCAGGATCAGGTGATCATGGCTGCCGGCGCGTTTATACAAGGCTCCTCTATCGAGCTTTCGGCAGACGCGCCCATAAGGGAACCGTATATAGCGTATATGCAGGGCGGGCTTACATATGAATCAGCAAAGCTGGGAATAACAGTGGCAGCGGATAATGTGATGAAGCTCGAAAAGTAAGAAATAATTTTTTAGTAAACGGCAATATAAAGGAAATAATTTTGTAATAAATTTGTGTTATAATAATTATGTCTATATAAAGGACGTTACGAAGAGTTACGATGTATTTTTAGATATAGAGATTTGGAACCAATAAACAAACCGGCGAAAAATGAGGATAAGAAACTGTGAGTATGAAATTTAATGTAAAAAAATATTTTCAGGTATTAGGTACTTGTTTGGGAGTAATATTTTTGGCGTTTATGGTGTTTATGGGCTTTGATTTCACCGGAGGCGCGGGATTGAGCGGAGATACAGAGGAAGGCACCGTTGCGGTAGAACATGGAGGAACTATTAATGTCCTTCTTATGTGCACCGATGAAGACGGGCTTAGGACCGATGCAATCATGCTTGCGTCCTACGACACAAAAGAAAATACTGTAAATATGTTATCTATACCAAGAGATCTGAGAATGTATATAGGGAACAGGTATCAGAAGATAAATGCTGCGCATGCGTATGAAACGGACGGAGTGATAGGCGGCCCGACAGCAACGTGTGAGGCTGTTACAAGGCTTACAGGTGTACCGATAAACTATTATATAGATTTTTCGTTTGACGCGGTGGCGCATGTTATAAATGAGCTTGGTCCTGTTGAGTTCACTATCCCTGATATTTACGGGGATGGCGTGGGTATGGTGTATGATGATCCGGTGCAGGGACTTCATATAAATCTTCCGCCTGGAACGTATGAGCTTGACGGAACACAGGTAGTACATCTTCTGCGTTATAGAAAAGGAAATGTGGATCCTGATACGGGAACATATAAGAGTTATCCAAATGGAGATGCTGATAGAATAAAGATTCAACAGGACTTCTTGAAAGCGCTTGTGGATCAGAAACTAAATATATCGCTAATACAGAAAATACCAGCAATATTTACTGACGTAAAAAATGAGCTGAAAACGAATCTTACTGTTAAAGACGTGCTCAGATATTCAAAGTATTTGAATGACTTTACTTCTGCAGGGATACATTCCGAGACTGTTCCCGGAGATGCGACATATGATTCATCAAACGGCGATGTGTTTGTACCGAATATGCATAAATTGCAGGAGCTTGTCCGCAATATGTTTGACGTGAGCGGTGATAATATGTCATATGCAAACCCCGATGAGGGTACGCCGGAGCTCTACTCAAGCGGATATGAGACTTTAGGCGGATATGTTCGTTCTACAGATCCTGATATACTGGCGTCATACAAAGCAAGTGAGGTCACCAATGACGAACTGTGCTTGATACGCGGAATAGAACAATCGGCAGACAGTGAAGCGTCCGAGAATCCTGAGCCTTATATTGAGGAGCAGGGAAACACGAGTGAAGCAGACGGATAAATACGTGTCTGAGATTCGAGTGGAAATCTAACAAATAGCGTATATTGTATAGTTAAAACGATGTATAATGATGGCGAAAATTGTACAAAATAACGATATGTTTATATGATGCTTGACAAAATTATTTGTTTATGGTATCATGTATGTGTTTGGAATATGACTATTCTAAAGAGTGCGTTTTACGCACTCTTTAATTATGCGGATGAATATCAGGGACTGCATTATGCAGTCTCGGATCATGGATCGATGATGTAGGAGTGAGTATGGCGGGCAAATCAAAAATAACCGAAGAACGGGCTTTGAAGCTCGGCGCTGCGGCGGCTGAAGAGCTGGGAGTGTATATAGTGGATGTATCTTATGATGGCGGAGTGCTCTGTTATTATATAGACAGAGACGGCGGCGTGGATATAGACATTTGCGAGAGCTTTTCAAGAACTGTCGAGAAGACTCTCGATGAGGCGGATATTATAGAAGGGGGATATTCACTTGAAGTGTCGTCTCCTGGAGTGGACCGGAAATTGAAAAAAGAGCGGGAATTCAGGTATTATATAGGTCGTGAGGTTGAGGTCAAATTATACGCTGCAAATGAGGACGGCTTGAAGGAATTTGACGGGATACTGAAAGATTTTCATGATAAAACTGCCGTTATAGAGCGTGAGACCGAAGAAGTTGAGGTACCGCTCAAGAACGCTGTGTATATAAGATTGAAATTTGTATTTTGACACATTTAATAATTTAGGAACAGGAGCTGCACAGAAATGAATGAATTGTTTAAGGCGATAAAGGATTTGTGTGAGGACCGAGGCATAGAGGAAGACATCATAATAGATGCTCTTGAAGCTGCATTGGTCGCGGCGTATAAAAAGAACTATTACAAGGGTAAAAATGATTCGCCGAATGTCTTGGTATCGCTTGACAGAGAGACCGGAGAGATACATGTATATTCTCAGAAAGAGGTCGTTGAAGAAGTGTTTGACAGCAGAGAGGAGATCTCGCTTGAGGATGCGAGAAAGATCTCGGGCAGTTATGAGTTGGGTGACACGGTAAATATAGAAGAAACTCCCAAGGACTTCGGAAGAGTCAGTGCAATGACTGCAAAGCAGGTCGTAACTCAGAGGATAAGAGAGGCTGAGCGCGGTATAGTTTACGGAGATCGTGCAGACAGATCGCTTGGAATGGTGACTGGTACCGTTATCCTTTCGGATCCGGACAGAGTTTATGTAGAAGTCGAGCAGTATAGTCAGGCAGAGGCGATCCTGCCCAAAAAAGAACAGCCTGAGGGAGAGATATACGAGCCGGGTGATGTGCTGAGATTTTATGTGAGTGACGTGAGAACTGATCATAAGAGCACGCAGTTGATACTTTCGAGAACACACCCTGGACTAGTAAAGAAGTTGTTCGAAAAAGAGGTGCCTGAGATTGCAGAAGGTGTTGTAGAGATAAAGGGTATAGCGCGTGAAGGCGGCTCAAGAACCAAGATTGCAGTTTATTCAAATGATCCGGAAGTAGATGCGCAGGGAGCATGTATAGGACCAAAAGGTATGCGTGTCCAGAATATAAATAATGAGCTTAAGAATGAAAAGATCGATATCATAAAATGGAGTGAAGATCCAGCGGAATATATAACAGCTGCTTTGTCTCCGGCTAAGGTCGTTTCATGTGTAATTAACGAGGAAGAAAAGAGCGCGAGAGTGGTTGTTCCGGAATATCAGTTGTCACTTGCGATAGGCAAGTCTGGACAGAATGTAAGACTTGCGGCGAAGCTGACAGGATGGAAGATCGACATCAGTGCAGAATAATGTGCATAGGATAATATATTCCCGCGGGGATCGTAGATAAAGAAAAAGGTGATCATATGACGCATATACCGTTCAGAATGTGTGTCGCGTGCCGTGAAATGAAGCCTGTATCAGAGCTGATTCGTGTAGTCGCGGCGAAGGACTCTGATATTGCCGAATTGGATATACATAAGAAAAAATTCGGCAGAGGAGCGTATATGTGCGCGAAGCTTGAATGTATTAAGAAAGCTGAGAAAAAGCGATGTCTTGAAAGACATTTAAAATGTAAAAATGCGGCTGAACTATACAGCCGGGCGGAGGAACTGCTTTGAATAAGTTATTCGGGATGTTGGGGCTGGCAAAACGTGCCGGAAAAGTCTCTACTGGTTCATTTATATGCTTGAAAGCGATAAGATCAAGACAAGCAAAGCTTGTGATCTTGGCGCATGACGCGTCTGAGAATACAAAAAAATCAATTTCCGATTCGTGTGCATATTACGGAGTCAAATACATTGAATATTCTGATATGGAAGACTTGGGACACGCAACAGGCGGAGGAGACCGTGCGGTAGTGTCGGTCAATGACAATAATTTTGCTAAAGCAATTTTAGATATATTTATCTCATGCGAAACAGAGAAAGGGTGATGTGGTATGGCAGAATCATCAACAACTAAACTTGGAGAAATCACAAAGAAATTTAAGGCTGTCACAAAAGATGTAATAACTCAGATGGCTGATTACGGTGAACATGTAAAGAGCGGAACGAGCATCATTACTGATGATCAGGCGGCAATAGTGGTGGATATTATAACAAGAGAAAGCGAAGCCACAGACGGGGAGATAAAGGAAATGCGCAGTGCCGCTGTAAGATCGGTCAAAGAAAAGGAAGAAAAAGCAAAACGTGAGGCGGCAGAGAAAATAAAAGCTGAAAAAGCGGCAAGAGAGGCAGAGGCAGCGGCTAAAGTTGCTGCTAAAAAGGCCGCAAGAGAAAAGGCTGATGCTGAACAACGCGCAAAAAAGAAAGCCGAAGAAAAAGCAAAGAAAGAAAAGCAAAAAAAGCATCATAATCTCGCTAAGAAACAGTCAGGAGTCAGAGTTGATCTTTCAAATGTTGACAACACCAACACTTCGGAGGAGTATGTAATTAAAAGCGAGAAGAAAAGCCGTACCGTGGATACCCGTACATCCAATGTTGATCTGGATAAACTTGAAAAGAGTGAAAGACTCGAAAAGTTTGCGGATGATATACGCGTAAACAGACGTGAGAAAAATAAGAATAAGAAAACTGATAAACGGCAAGATAAGAAAGGCGCTAAGCAGGGTTCACACAGAAATGAGCGCGATCATAAAAAGCAGCAGAAGCCAAAGCCAAAGGTAATAACCGAGATAAGCGTTCCGGATACTATATCTGTAGGTGATTTTGCGTCAAAGATGGGCAAAAGCGCCGCAGAGGTAGTAAAAAAACTTATGCTGCTCGGAATCATGGCCACAGTAAATCAGAGCATAGATTTTGATACCGCAGAGCTTATAGCTGATGAGTTTGGGATCAAGGTGAATAAAGAGATCGTGCTTTCAAAGGAAGATATACTTCTAATGGAAGCGGACGCTGAAGATAAGCCTGAAGATCTGGTAGAACGTCCGCCGGTAGTGGTGGTTATGGGTCATGTTGACCATGGAAAAACATCACTCCTGGACGCTATAAGGCATACGAGCGTTACATCCACAGAGGCTGGCGGTATTACTCAGCATATTGGCGCATATAGTGTCAAGCTCAAGGATCGAACAATAACTTTCCTTGATACACCTGGACATGAAGCGTTTACTACGATGCGCGCTCGCGGGGCTCAGGTAACAGATGTTGCTATTCTTGTAGTAGCCGCAGATGATGGAATAATGCCACAGACTGTTGAAGCAATAAATCATGCAAAAGCGGCAAATGTAGACATAATCGTAGCGATAAACAAGATAGATAAGGAAAATGCGAACGTTGAACGCGTAAAGCAATCACTAATGGAATACGGTCTCGTGCCTGAAGAGTGGGGCGGTGACACTATATGTGTAGAGATAAGCGCTAAGAAGAAGATCAATATAGACGGCCTCCTGGAAATGGTACTTCTTGTCGCTGATATGAAGGAGCTTAAGGCTAACCCGAATCGTCCCGCAAAAGGTACTGTAATAGAGGCAAGAGTAGATAAGGGCAAGGGCCCGGTAGCCACAGTTCTGGTACAGAACGGTACTTTAAGGCAAGGTGATACCGTTATATGCGGAACATCGGTGGGTCATGTTAGAGCTATGACGAACGATAAGGGCAGACGCGTCAAAGAGGCAGGTCCGTCAATGCCGGTAGAGATACAAGGTCTTAATGAGGCTCCGTCGGGCGGCGATGAACTTATAGTCGTAAAGGATGAGAAGCTTGCGCGTGATGTTGCGGAGCAGAGGAAACAGGAGATACAGGAGAATAAATTCAACTCTGTGGTTAAGGTATCACTTGATAATCTGTTCAGTCAGATCGATGAAGGCAATATGAAAGAACTTGATATAATCGTAAAGGCTGATGTACAGGGCTCGGTCGAGGCTGTTAAGCAGAGTCTTGAAAAGTTGTCAAACGATGAGGTTCGTGTTAAGGTCATACATGGAGCTGTCGGTGCGGTAAATGAATCCGATGTAATGCTTGCCAATGCATCGAATGCGATAATCGTAGGCTTTAATGTGCGTCCGGATGCCGGAGCTATAGCGATGAGCGAGCAGAATGATGTGGATATACGTCTTTACAGAGTGATCTATCAGGCTATCGAGGAGATAGAGGCGGCAATGAAGGGTATGCTCGATCCGGAATATAAGGAAGTAGTTCTTGGATATGCTGACGTCCGTCAGACGTTCAGAGTTCCTAATGTAGGAGTTATTGCAGGCTGCTACGTTACACAGGGGAAAATAGTAAGAAATGCTTCGGTAAGGGTTGTCCGTGACGGTATAATAATACACGAAGGAAAGATTTCGAGTTTGAAGAGATTCAAAGATGATGCCAAGGAAGTTACTGAAAAATTTGAGTGCGGTCTTGGTATAGAAAACTTCAATGATATCAAGGAAGAAGATAGGATCGAATGCTTTGAGATGCAGGAGATCGAGAGATAAAGCCGTGATAGGCAAGGTCTGCTGTAAAACACAGCAGTATGGAGATTGATATGGCGAGGATTGATAAGATAAACGGTGAGGTAATGCGCGAGCTTGCGTCAGTAATAAGAGAGCTTAAGGACTCAAGGATACCGCTTATGACGAGTGTGGTGTCTGTGAGTGTCACAAGCGATCTGAGATACGCAAAAGCATATATCTCAGTTATGGGCGATGAAAATGTGCAGCGTAAAGCTATGGAGGGCTTGAGGAGCGCGGCCGGGTATATACGGCGAGAAATGGGAAAGCGTGTGGATCTTAGGTATACTCCCGAGTTTGTATTTGAGCTCGATAAATCAATCGAGCATGGCTCGCATATTGATAAGCTGTTAAAGGAAATACAGTAAACAGAGAGCGGTGTATTCATATATACCGCTTTTCTTGGGTTAACGAAATATTTAAGTTGGGTGAAAAGCATAGATGAAAAAGATCATTGAAATGATACGTATGGCGAAGTCAGCCGTGATACTTCCGCATGTAAGCGCCGATGGCGATGCTTTAGGCTCGTGCGCTGCAGTGGCGGAATTGCTTTCGGATATGGGCATAGATTCGGTGATATACGCGGAAGAGAGACCGGAGCAGAGACTGTCGTTCATATCGGAGAAAGTCAAAGTATATAATGGCTCGGAGGAAGTTTTCGATACATGTATAGCGCTTGACTGCGGAGATCTTGAAAGACTGGGAGAAAGAAGGATATTTGCGGAAAAGGCAGAACGGGTAATAAATATAGATCACCATAAAACAAATACGTTTTTCGGAGACGGCAATTATGTCGATGCGTCAGCGGCCGCGACCGGAGAGATAATAGCAGATTTGTATGATAACATAGGAGCGGAGCTCAGCAGATCTGAGGCATTGTATCTCTATACTGCAATATGTTCCGATACGGGACGCTTCGCATATTCAAATACTACGCCTAAGACAATGAGAACGGCGGCAAAGCTGATGGAAACAGGGATAGATCATGCCGAGGCTGCAAGGCTGCTGTTTGACAGCGAGCCGCTTGAAATCGAATTGCTCAAGGCTGAGCTGACAGGTAATATACGATCATATTTCGGTGGAAAACTGAGAATAGTTTCGGCAACTGATGCAATGGCGGAAAAATACGGTCTGGATATGGAGGATGTTTCCGATATAGTCAATATACCGAGAAGGATATGCGGTACGGAAATAGCGGCGGCGATAAAGGAAACAGGAGGCAAGATTCGCGTAAGTTTTCGCTCTAACGGAGAGGCAGACGTATCTGTGATAGCTATGGAGTTCGGAGGGGGCGGACATGCAAAAGCCGCGGGATGTACGATAGATGCTGAGAACATAACCGAGGGGGAGGAAATGATCGTAAAAGTGTGCGGAGCGATGTTGTTATGAATGGAGTCGTACTGGTTAATAAAGATAGAGGGATGACATCGCATGATGTCGTGTCAAGGATGCGACGGATATACAGGACACGCAGAGTAGGACATACGGGCACGCTTGATCCTATGGCTGAAGGTCTGCTGCCTGTTTGTATAGGAAGCGCCACTAAAGCGGCGGATATGATCACTGCAGCGGACAAAAGATATATCGCGGTTATGGAGCTTGGCAAACGAAGTGATACGCTTGATGCCGAAGGGGAGATTTATGAGGCAACAGACAAGCTGACTGTCGGATCCGAAGGTGTAATAAGAGCGGTATCAAGATTTGTAGGTGAATATGATCAGCTTCCGCCTATGTACAGTGCTATAAAAGTGAATGGAAAAAAACTTTATGAGCTGGCCAGAGCCGGTGAGAGCATAGAGCGTGAAAAAAGACGGGTAAAGATATATTCGGCAGACATAATGAATATCGATATACCGTTTGTGACGATAGATGTTCGCTGTTCAAAGGGGACATATATAAGGTCGCTTTGTGATGATATAGGAACTGAGCTTGGCTGCGGAGCAGTGATGGCCGCGCTTACCAGGACTGAGACAGCCGGATTCAAGATCGATGATGCGCATGCTTTGTCAGAGATCGAAGCACTGGAGCGTCCTGAGGATCTACTGATACCTGTTGACAGCTTGTTTGCGGATATGCCTAAGATCGTTCTTAATGATAAGCAGGAGCGCAGTATAGTAAATGGCGTCAGAATGACATGGCGCGGCGGTGAGGAAGGACAGAGTTACAGGCTGTATAACAGCAGTGGAAAGTTCTTATGTGTTTCGCGTATCGAGGACTCCAAGCTTGTTCTTGTAAAGTCGTTCTGGCATAGAGGCAACTGATGACGCGCGGCAGTTTTTAGGCAGAGGGAGAGATGACAATGGATGTGATACGTCAGACCGGGAGTGTTCCGTATGAAAAGACGGTCGTAGCGTTGGGGAATTTTGATGGACTTCATACAGCGCATATGACTATAATAGGGAGATGCAGGGACTACGCGGAGAAACATGGATATAAGAGCGGCGTACTGCTGTTTTCGGAGCATACAAGGAAGCTTCTTTCAGACATGGGAATAAAGATAATAACGACAGAGAAGCAGAAGCTTGATATACTTGAACGCGCCGATATGGATTTTGTATATATACGGGATTTTGATAAAGAGTTCATGCATCTGTCACCGGAAAAGTTCGTTGAGGATCTGGTAAACGTGCTTCATCCGGCGGCAGTTTGCGTAGGATATGACTATAGATTTGGCTACAAGGCCGTAGGTGACGTGAGACTTCTTCAGAAACTGGGGGAAGAGCGTGGCTTTGAGACAATAGTGACTGGTGAGATAGATATTGACGGCAGCGCTGTAAAGAGCACACTTATAAGATCGCTCATAGCTGACGGAAATGTGGAGAAGGCGGCGCTGTTGCTCGGTCGTCCGGTAACGCTGGAGGGACGAGTTGAGCGAGGGCTTCAAAACGGAAGGAAGATGGGGATCCCCACGGCTAATATAGGATATGAAAAGGATATGGCTATCCCGAAAAATGGTGTATATGCTGGCTATACATATGTTGGAGGAAATAAATACAAGAGTGTTATAAATGTTGGAAACAATCCGACGTTTGAAGCGCAAAGGATAACGGTAGAGAGTCATATACTTGATTTTGACAAAGATATTTACGGCTGTATTGCATCAGTCGAATTTATAAAGCGTCTGCGCGGAGATATTAAATTCGTAGGTATGGATGAGCTGATAAAACAAATAAAGGCTGATATCGAAAAAGCAAGAAAGGAATTGATTTAATATGTTTACAAGTGTTATTCTGGCGGCAGGAATGGGAACAAGGATGAAATCGGATATGCCGAAGGTCGTCCATAAGGTTTGCGGAAAGGAGCTCGTAAAATGGGTCATAGATGCATCGCGTGAGGCGGGCGCCGATGAAGTAGTCGCGGTAATAGGGCATAAGGCAGACATGGTGAAGCCGGTCATAGGAGAAAATGCGAAGATCGCGATACAGGCTGAGCAGCTCGGCACAGGCCATGCTGTTATGCAGGCAGCAGAGTATATTAAAAAGGCAAAAGGCAGTGTTGTTGTGCTGAATGGGGATACTCCGCTCATAAAAGCAGAGACCATCAAAAAGGCTATAGATTACCATGTTTCAAACGGGAACAGCGCTACAGTAATAACAGCTGAGTTTGAAGATGCAACAGGATACGGCAGGATAGTGCGTGGTGAAGACGGCAGCGTGCTGAGGATAGTTGAACAGAAAGATGCATCGGATGAAGAGAAAAAGATCAAGGAGATCAATTCCGGAATGTATGTTTTTAACGGTGCTGATCTTGCGGAAGCGCTTGATAAACTTACCCCCAACAATGCACAAGGTGAATACTATCTCACGGACACACTTGAGATCCTGCGCGGTGCAGGAAAAAAGATAGGCGGGTATACGATCGAGGATAATGATGAGATAAGGGGAATAAATAATCGTATACAGCTGAGCGAAGCGGAAACGATCATGCAGCGAAGAATAAATGAGAAGCATATGGAAAACGGAGTAACAATAATAAATCCGTCGAGCGTATTCATCGGTTCTGATGTAGAGATAGGCAGAGATACGATCATCGCATCGAATGTAACTCTTGCGGGAAATACAAAGATAGGCAGCGGCTGCAGTGTTGAAATGGGATGCAGGATAGTGGACTCTGTTATAGAGGACAATGTTACAGTGCTTAACTCCGTTATACTTGAGAGCAGTATAGGCGAGGGTACAAACGTCGGACCGTTTGCATATGTTCGTCCGGGATGCAAAGTCGGAAGGCACGTCAAGGTCGGTGATTTTGTTGAGATAAAAAATGCGGTCATAGATGACGGAACAAAGATATCGCATCTCACGTATCTCGGCGACAGCGATATCGGAAAAAATGTGAATTTTGGATGCGGCACAGTTACATGTAACTATGACGGAAAGGATAAGTTCAGATCCGTTATAGGCGACAATGTATTTGTGGGTTGCAATACGAATCTCGTTTCACCTGTCAATGTCGGTGAAGGCGCATATATTGCGGCAGGTTCGACAATAACGGATGACATACCGGATAAAAACCTTGCTATAGCAAGAGCGAGACAGGTAAATAAGGATGATTGGAAAGGCAATAAATACGCTAAGTAATAAATACGGAACAAAGCCGCCGATACTCTTACGGCGGCTTTGTTCCGCGTGATCGGAGGATATGAAAATGTATCTTGTTGCAGGCCTCGGAAATCCGGGGAAACAGTATGAAATGACGAGGCATAATATAGGTTTTCATACTATAGACTATATGGCTGATCAGCTTGGAGTAAAGATCAAAAAATTAAAATATAAGGCATTGTATGGAGAGACCCAGATAGGCGGTGAGAAGGTATTGCTCGTTAAGCCTCAGACATATATGAATCTGAGCGGAGAGAGCATATCAGGCTTTGCGGACTTCTATAAGACCCCAACTGAGAATATAATAATCATAAGCGACGATATCGCATTGAAAGCGGGTAAGATACGTGTCAGAGCAAAAGGCAGCGCGGGAGGGCACAACGGATTAAAGTCTATAATATATATGCTCAACAGCGATAAATTCCCGCGGGTAAGGATAGGTGTCGGCGCTCCTGAACACGAAGAATACGATCTGGCGGACTATGTCCTCGGAAAGTTTGGAAAAGATGAGATTCCCGTGCTTGAGGATGCTATAATCAGAGCATGCGGTGCAGTCAAGGAGATCATAGAGCATGGTCCGGAGTCGGCAATGAACAAATTCAACTGACTTGAAAAAAGAAGCGGTAAAAATGTTCGTTTTAAGACGGACTTTTATCCTGCGGAAAGGAATGGGTAAATTGAATTTTGCTGATTTTTTGAATGGTTACAGACCGTTTGACGGTATAATAAAAAATATTGACAAAACTCCGATGTCTGTCGCAGGGATAGTCGATTCCGCACAGCCACAGCTTATAGCCGCGGTATCGGCTGCGACAGGCGGCAATACGCTGATAGTCACATATTCTGATATGGAGGCAAGGACCGCATCGGAGAATTTGAAGCTGTATACCGATAATGTAATGGTCTTTCCGTCAAAGGAATATGTATTTTATAATATCGAAACAATGGGACGCGCAAATGAAAATGCGCGTCTTTCAGTGCTTGATGCGCTTGTAGACAAAAAAAATGTGACTGTCGTAGCATCTATCGATTCATTGATGACATATACTGCAGATAAACAGCGATTCTGCAGAAGCATAATAAACATTAAACCGGGAGATGTATACGATCCGTCGGAACTTACTGTATCTCTCGCCGAGATGGGATACAGGCGGGAAGAAATGATAGAGGGAGCGGGACAGTTCGCATCTCGAGGCGGTATTATCGATGTCTTCTCGCCGAACAATGCGATGCCGGTGAGGATAGAATTCTGGGATGATGAGATAGATTCTATAAGAACTTTTGATCCGTATACCCAAAGAACTGTGGAAAATATCGATTCCGTGCGAATAATTCCGGTTTCGGAGGCGATCTTTTCAAAAGAGCGCCGTGACGAGATCGTTCTTGAGCTTGAAAGAAGAGCCAAAAATGCTAAACGGAGAAAGAATGACGCATCGGAATATGTTGAGAATCTGAATGCCGATATAGAGGCGTTTAAGGAGAGGTATTACTTCCCTTCGATAGATAAGTATATTTCTCTTATATATGGCAGGATTCCCACGCTGTTAGATTATTTTTCCGAGGACGATACAGCTTTTGTGTCAGACCCTAAGCGTATATGCGAGAGGATGAAAACGTTTTTATGGGAGCGGGGTGAGATCGTTGCGGATCTTAAAATGAAGAGCGTTATAGGCGATTCGAAGACCGAATTCTATAAAAACGGAAGTGAAATAGTTTCGGCTTTGTCAAATATGAGAATGATAGCGCTCGAGATGCTCTCACATACAAAGAACGAATTTCAGTATAAGCATCTTGAGATGTTCGTATCAAAAACGACTGTATCGTTCCATGGCAAGCTTGAATACCTTTTTGATGATCTGAAAAAGTGGCAGACCGAAGGATATACTGTGGTCGTGCTTGCCGCAACGAGAGGACGAGCGGAAAATCTAAACGGTGTGTTTAATGAGCGTGGTATAAAAACACGGATATCAAAGGATGGGAGTTTCGAAAAAGGCGAGATAGTAATAATAAACGGAAATCAGTCGAAAGGCTTTGAGTATCCGGAAATAAAATTTGCCCTTGTTTCGGAACGCGAGATATTTGAATCGAAGAGATCACGTGAAAGACGGCGCGCAGAAAATACCGAGCGTATAAAATCATATAATGATATAAGCCCGGGAGATTATGTTGTCCATGTTTCACATGGTATCGGAGAATATATAGGCACGCAGAAAATGACGGTAAATAATGTGTCTAAGGATTATCTGAAGATACGTTACCGAGGCACCGATATGCTGTATGTTCCGGTCGATCAGCTTAATCTTCTGTATAAATACAGCGGCGCGTCTGAGGAAAAAGAAATAAAACTCAACACGCTTGGAGGACGTGACTGGAGCAAGACCAAGAAAAAAGTCAAGGAATCAACCGATAAGCTGGCAAAGGAGCTTATAAAACTGTACGCCGAGCGGGAAAACGCGAAAGGATATGCTTTTTCGGAGGATACTCCATGGCAGCGGGATTTTGAAGATACTTTTGAATACAATGAAACCCCGGATCAGTTGAGATCCATAGAGGAAGTTAAGGAAGATATGGAAAAACCGACACCTATGGACAGACTGCTTTGCGGTGATGTTGGTTTCGGCAAGACAGAAGTGGCTCTGAGAGCCGCATTCAAGGCCGTGTGTGATTCCAAACAGGTGGTATATCTTTGCCCGACTACTATCCTTGCAATGCAGCACTATGAGACCTTTTTACACAGAATGGCGGATTTCCCGGTGAATGTGGAGATGCTTTCGCGATTTAGGACAGTTTCACAGCAGACTGAAATAATAAAAAAGCTGAAGGATGGCAGGATCGATATAATAATCGGCACACACCGGCTGCTCTCAAAAGACATAAAGTTTAAGGATCTGGGTCTTTTGATCATAGATGAAGAGCAGCGTTTCGGAGTGGCCCATAAGGAGAGGCTCAAAGCTCTTAAAACAAATGTGGATGTTCTGACTATGACGGCAACGCCAATACCGAGGACACTCCATATGGCTATGACTTCGGTGCGTGATATGAGCGTGCTCTCACAGCCTCCGATGAACCGCTATCCTGTTCAGACGTATGTGCTCGAGGAAAATCCGGCGATAATATTGGATGCGATAAGGAATGAATTGGCACGCGGCGGACAGGTGTTTTACCTTCATAACAGGGTCCAGGGTATATACAGCAAGGCGGCGTGGATACAGGAGAATTTTCCGGATATTAAGGTCGCCGTGGGACATGGAAAGATGAAAGAACATGAGCTGGAGGATATCATGTATGATATGGTAAGCGGCGAAACACAGGTTCTTGTATGTACTACAATAATAGAGACCGGACTGGATATACCAAATGCCAATACGATAATCATAGAGAATGCGGATCGTATGGGACTTGCGCAGCTTTATCAGCTGCGAGGGCGTGTCGGAAGATCGAACAGAGCAGCGTACGCGTATCTTACGTATAAGCGCGACAAGGTACTTTCTGATGTGGCGCAGAGGCGTTTGAGCGCGATAAGAGAATTTACTGAGTTCGGATCAGGCTTCAAGATAGCAATGCGTGATCTGGAGATACGCGGAGCGGGCAATATTCTAGGTTCGGAACAGCATGGTCATATGGATAATGTCGGATATGATATGTACTGTAAGATCCTGCGCGAAAGCATAGATGAAGCGAAGGGTGTGAAGACTCCGGCGGTGGAAGATGTGACCGTAGATATAAGCGTCAATGCGTATATCCCCGAAAGCTATATACCGTCAGCAAATCAGAGAATAGATATGTATAAGAAGATAGCGGCGATAGAAACGGAAGAGGATGAGTTTGAAATACAGGATGAACTTATAGACCGTTACGGTGAGCCGCCGTCACCGGTCATGAACATAATATCGGTCGCGGCGCTGAAGCTGCCGGCGCGTGACGCAGGCTGTATAGAGGTCATTGAAAAAAACAGAGTAGTGACCATTCGCTTTGGCAGCG
The DNA here is from genome assembly GCA_904395315.1 of uncultured Clostridia bacterium. Classification (GTDB taxonomy): domain Bacteria; phylum Bacillota; class Clostridia; order UBA1381; family UBA1381; genus Ornithomonoglobus. The sequence goes on along the minus strand of CAJFNT010000152.1, from coordinate 24,310 downwards.
GTTGCCTCACTCCGGATATAGTATTCGGGCTTGACAAGGTATATCCGTCAAGGGTAAAGGTGCTTTCGGAGGATAGTCCCGCTATCAGGATACGAATGAAAGAAAGTGACAAAAAGCCCCTTGAATTTATTAATAATTTGTTAAATTTGATAAATGAATTGAAAATCACTGAGAAATGATGTATAATAGACGTTATAGTATAAGACTTGCTGTACGGGGATAAATACCGGCGGCAAAATAGGATAAAGGAGTATGATTTCAAACATGAAGAAAACAGGTTTATTGGCAGTGCTGACATCCGGCGCTCTGCTTCTTGGCAGCTGCGGCAACTCAGCGGTAAAGGAGACTGCAATGCAGGTGGGAGACACGACTGTAACACTCGGAGATATAGCTGTAATGGCACAGATGTATACAAGTTACGGCTATGATTTTGAGACTGCAAGAGATATGCTTGCAGAACAGATCGAGGATACTCTTAAATACGGTGCTGTCGGTGAGGCTATGGGTATAGAGCTCACAGAAGAAGATCATGACAATATCATCCAGATGAAGGCTTCATACGCTCAGCAGGGCGGAGGCTTGTCGGCATATAAGGATTACCTTAAGAAAGCCGGATCAAGCATGGATTTCCTCGATAAGCTATTTACAGCAAGTGCATATCAGAGCTATGTAACTGACCAGATGGATATAGCGGAGCCCACAGATGATGAGCTTAAAACATATTTTGCCGATAATTACTACAGAGCGAAGCATATCCTTATAGAGAATACAGACACAGCGACAGAAGAGGCTGCAACCGAGGAAGCTGCTACAGAAGCAGCAGACGCGGCATCAACTGAAGCGGCTGCAACTGACGCATCGGCTACGGAAGCGGCATCGGCGGAGCCGGAGAAATCGGCTGAAGAGCAGGCAAATGAGTTGCTCGAAAGAGCGAAGAGCGGTGAAGACTTTGATTCGCTTATTGCTCAGTATTCAACAGATCCGGGTTCGGAATCAAATCCTGATGGATATATCTTTACAGACGGGGACATGGTACAGGAATTTGAGGACTGCGTAAAGAGCCTGCAGCCGGGCGAATTTGGAATATGCCAGTCTGACTACGGTTATCATGTAATACAGAGACTCCCGTTCTCCGCATCTGAGCCGCAGTTTGAGCAGTGGTTTACCGATAATAAGGAAGCGGTATCAAGCGCTTATGAAACAAAGCAGAGAGAAGATAAGCTCAACGAGCTCTGCGAGCAGAATAACATCACTGTAACGGTAAATCAGGATGTTATTGATGGCTTCACGGAAGATGAGGTAGTAACTCCGGAGCCTACAACGGACGATACAACTACATCGGCAGGTTGATAGATCCGGTTCGACGCGAGCAAGACTGCATACGCGCGGCTTTAAAACTTAAACAAACGATATTGGATCGGCACCCCTTTGAAAAGGGGTGCTTTTTCTTTTCAAAATGCGTAAAAATCCGCATATTTGCTTGCATTTCGTGCCGTTTTGTGGTATAATTAAATAGTTACGAGATATTTTTTTCAGCATGAATAATGTGGTCTGCAAAGCGTTGAGGCTTTGCGGTCTTAGGAGGCAGAAATGGCTAAAAAGTCTAAAGAACAACCGTTTGATATGTCGGTTATTGAGAATCAAAAGATAATAGATGTAGATCTGAACGATGAGATGGAGAAGGCATACATTGCGTATGCAATGAGTGTTATTGTGAGCAGAGCTTTGCCTGATGTTCGTGACGGCTTAAAACCGGTACACAGGAGAATACTTTACGATATGTATGATTCCGGGCTTCTCTACGAGGCGGATTTCAGAAAGTCGGCAACGACAGTAGGAGACGTGCTCGGTAAGTATCATCCGCATGGAGATTCATCCGTTTATGATGCAATGGTGCGTTTGGGGCAGAGCTTTTCGCTGAGGTATCCTCTTGTTCAAGGTAAAGGAAACTTTGGATCTATTGATGGAGATCCTGCTGCCGCATATAGATATACAGAGGCAAAAATGTCGAAAATATCTGCATGTATGCTTACGGATATAGAGAAAGACACGGTCGATTTTGTTCCGAATTTCGAGGATAAGCTTCAGGAGCCTGACGTTTTGCCGTCGCGTTTCCCGAATCTTATCGTAAACGGCAGTAACGGTATAGCCGTGGGGATGGCTACCAATATTCCGCCTCATAATCTTACCGAGGCGATAGATGCGATAATCGCGTGCATAGATGATCCGCTCATAACGGTCGAGGAGCTCATGCAGTATATGCCGGGGCCGGATTTCCCGACAGGCGGCATTATAATGGGCATGAGAGGTATAAGACAGGCATATAACACAGGCCGCGGAAGGATAATACTGCGGGCGAAAGCTGATATAGAGGAAGATGCCCATGGAAGGCAGAGGATAGTTGTAACGGAGATACCGTATAAAGTAAACAAGGCGCAGATGGAGAAGCATATAAATGAGCTTGTCCGTGATGGTAAGCTTGATGGCATATCTTCAACAAGAGACGAATCCTCAAGTGAAATAAGATTTATAATAGAGCTGAAAAGAGACGCTAATGCTAACGTTGTTTTAAATAATCTGTATAAATATACTGAGATGCAGGAATCATTCAGTATCATACTTCTTGCATTGGTCGATAAGGTACCGAAAATACTGAACCTCAAGCAGATGATCGATTATTATATCGCGCATCAGGAAGATGTTATAACCCGAAGAACGAAATTTGAGCTAAGGAAAGCTCGTGAGAGAGCGCATTTGCTCGAAGGTTATAGAATAGTTATAGATAATGTGGATGAGGTCATAAGGATAATACGAGCATCAAAGTCTATAGCTGATGCAAAAGTCCAATTGTGTGCGCGGTTTGAGCTTGATGATGTGCAGGCTACGGCGATCGTTCAGATGCAGCTGGGACGTTTGTCGGGTCTGGAACGGAATAAGATAGAGGAAGAATATCAGGAATTGCTCGGGAAGATCGAGGAGTACGAGGGCATACTTGCAGACGAGACTAAGGTATGCGCTATAATAAAGGAAGATCTTATCAATATAAAGAATAAATACGGAGATGCGAGAAGAACCGAGATCACAGCGGATTACAGTGATTTTGAGGACGAGGATCTTATAGAGGAAGAAGAGTGCATAATAACACTTACTCATAACGGCTACGTAAAACGTATGCCGATAAACACCTATAAGTCACAGCGCCGCGGAGGAAGAGGGATAACAGGCGTAACAACACGTGAGGAAGATTTTGTTGAGCATATCTTCACATCATCTACCCATGAGTTTATACTTTTCTTCACTACGCGCGGGATTGTGTACAGGCTCAAAGGGTATCAGATACCTGAAGCGGGAAGAACGGCTAAAGGAACGGCGATAGTAAACCTTTTGCCGCTTGAGAAAGATGAGAAGATAAGCGCGATGATACCGATAAAGTCATTTGATGAAGGTGAATATCTCACATTTGTAACAAGAAATGGACTGGTAAAGCGTACTGACATGATGGATTATTCAAGGATACGTCAAGGCGGCTTGAGAGCGATAGAGCTTGTTGAGGATGATGAGCTTATAAGTGTTAATCTTACAGACGGAACAAAAGAGATGCTTGTCGCAACGGAAAACGGTCTATGCATACGGTTCAAAGAATCCGATGCAAGAGCTATGGGCAGAACAACGAGAGGTGTTAAAGCTATTGAACTCAACAAGGATGATAAAGTTGTTTCTGCAGTCGTTGCGGATGAGAATAAGTCCGTGCTTGCTGTTACTGAGAATGGATACGGAAAGAGGACTGCTCTTGAAGAGTATAGGATACAGACGAGAGGCGGTAAGGGTATATTCACATATAAGCTGACAGAAAAGACCGGAAAACTTATCGGACTTGTATCGGCTCCTGAGGACAGTGATCTTATGCTTATAACATCTGACGGCGTTGTAATAAGAATGCATGTGGATGAGATAAGCGTGTTTGGACGTCAGACACAGGGAGTACGCCTAATGAAGCTTTCGGAAGGTGTTAAGACTGTCAGCGTTGCGCTTACAGAACGCGAAGAAGAGGATCCGGAGAGCGGAGAAAATGAAGTATCTGAAGAGACTGCGGAAAATGTTTCAGAGCCCGATGGGGAGGAGTGATTTGATTGAAATTCAGAAAGATAGTGATAGCAGCGGCAGCTATGTCTGCTTTATTTGCGCTCACATCGTGTTCCGGAGGGAGCGGAAGACCTGTGTCTACCCCATCCGCGCGTGAAAGTGATGAGCCGAGTGAATCTGCAACGCTTGATCCGGAACTTACGGCGAATACGATAGATGCTGTTATAACGCTTACAAACGGTGATGAAATAAGTCTTGAGCTTTATCCTGATGCGGCGCCTAAGACTGTTGCAAATTTTGTTAAAAATGTGCAGGAGAACTTTTATTCCGGTACGATATTTCACCGTGCCGAAAAGGGATTTGTTATACAGGCGGGAGGATATGACGCAGAATTCAAGCCGAAAAGCGTGTCAGAGACCGTTGAGGGAGAGTTTGAAGAAAACGGTATAGAGAACGATATTTCACATGTGCGCGGAGTTATATCGATGGCAAGACCGCTTTCCTCGCTAAATGGCGCGAGCACTCAATTTTTTATCGTTCTGGAGGACAGCACATATCTTGACGGACAGTATGCGGCATTCGGACGTGTTACAGACGGTATGGACGTTGTAGATGAGATAGGCAATTCCGATATCATGGCGGATCCGCCGGCAGGTCTTGAGAATGTGCCTGAGGAGACATATGAGATCCAGTCTATAACTATAACATCGGGAGCCGAGAATTTGGAAGAACCGTCCGAAGAGCCGGAGGCATCCGAGAAAACAGATGCGGTAGAGATGCCGGGAGCAGACAATGAACGCGAGAAAGCAAGCGCAGAGCCGCGTTCAAGCGAAAATAACGGAGAGGATGAAGTAATATGAATATAGAGATAGAAATGGAAAACGGCGGGATCATAAAAGCCGAATTATATCCTGAAACTGCACCGATAACGGTAGACAATTTTGTAAAACTCATAGAGGACAATTTTTTTGACGGACTCGTATTTCATCGTGTTATCGAGGGCTTTATGATCCAAGGCGGTGGTTTTGACGCTGCAGGGAATCATAAGGAAGCGGAGTCCATAAAGGGAGAGTTTGACGCGAACGGTGTAAAGAATGATTTAAAACATACAAGGGGCGTTCTTTCAATGGCGAGGACAATGTTCCCGAACAGCGCGTCGAGTCAGTTTTTTATAATGCATCAGGACGCGCCGCATCTTGACGGACAGTATGCGGCATTCGGGAAAGTCACAGATGGTATGGACATTGTAGATGAAATTGCGACATGTGATACAGATTACAGTGATAAACCGATAGTACCGCAGGTAATAAAAACAATAAGACTGGTATAAGATAAAAAGGCGGCTGAACGCAAGACAGGAATGTTTTGCGCCAGACCGCCTTTTTGATATATAGGTACAATCGAGATGTGTTTTTCTTATTTCTCCAGTCCGTAAAAGTCATCAAAAAAGCTTGGGTAGCTCACGTCCACACATTTGGCATCGTCGAGTGTGGAATTACCCTCGGCGAGCTGCGCCAATATTGCAAGGCTCATTGCCATACGATGATCGCCGTAGGTTACAAAATCAGCGCCGTGTATCGGTTTGCCGCCGTTTATTATCATTCCGTCATCGGTCTCGGTTATATCGATCCCTGCTTTTTTGAATTCATCTACTACAGCTCTTATACGGTTTGTTTCCTTTACTTTGAGTTCCTGAGCATCACGGATGACCGTTTTGCCGTCAGCAAAAACGGCGGCGGTAGCTATGATAGGGAGCTCGTCTATGAGCCTCGGTATTATATCTCCGCATATTTCTGTGCCGTGAAGCCGTGAAGTCTCAACAGTAATATCCGCTGCCAGTTCTCCGCCTTCGGTGCGCTTATTTAAAATCGTTATGTTTGCGCCCATTTCTCTCATAACATCAATAATTCCTGTCCGTGTCGGGTTTATCCCGACATTTTTTATTGTTATTTTTGATTCGGGCATGATCGTGCCAAGCACCATAAAGAATGCGGCGGATGAAATATCTCCGGGAACAGTTATATTTTGAGGTTTGAGCGACTCGGTTTTATTGACGCGGATCGTGAGTCCGTCAACCTTGATATTTGCACCCATAGCTTTAAGCATAAGTTCAGTGTGATCGCGTGATTTCTCTTTTTCGTTAATTACGGTTTCACCTTCAGAGTAAAGCCCGGCAAGAATTATAGCCGTTTTTACCTGAGCGGATGCCACCGGCATATCATATTCGATACCGTGAAGTTTTTTGCCGTGTATGATCAGCGGGCAGTATTCATTTTCAATATCTGCTCCCATAAGCTCGAGAGGCTTTGTTACTCTGCCCATAGGTCTTTTGCATATGGAGGCATCGCCGGTTATCGTTGTGTCAAACGGCTGCCCGGCGAGAATGCCGCACAGAAGACGAGTGGTGGTGCCGCTGTTTCCTGTATACAGAGTTTCGGAAGGCGTGCTGAGCCCGTGAAGACCTTTTCCGTATACTGTAACAGTATCATTGCTTTCTTCGATCTTTATCCCCATTTTGCGGAAACAGTCAATAGTGGAAAGACAATCGGCTCCGCGCAGAAAACCATTTATGCGTGTTGTTCCGTCTGCAAGAGCGCCGAGCATTACTGCCCGGTGTGATATGGATTTATCGCCCGGAACAGTTATTTCACCGTTCACCCGATTCATTTTATTTATAAGCATTTATTATGTTCCTTTCGAAATTTAATAAAAATCAGTATATTAAAATTATAGCATAAATATTTATATATTACAAGTAAAAAGTTGTATCGAGTGGTGATCATGTGAAAAATTCGTTTATTACCGGCGCTGCGGTGCTGATGGCGGCAAATGCGGTATCTAAAATACTCGGCGCCGTATTTAAGATACCCCTTACTTATATCGTTCATGAGGAGGGTATGGCGGTATATAATACGGCGTTCAGTGTTTACATAATGTTTCTATCGTTTATTACGTCCGGTATGCCGTTTGCGGTTCAGAAGCTCACCGCGGTCGCGCATTCACGTTCGGATGAGGCGAGAGCGGGACTTATCGTAAAGATAGCGACTGTTATGCTTGTCGCATCGGGCGCTGTCGGATCGCTTATATTATGGTTTGGCGCAGACTTCCTTGCACTTGCAATGAAAGAGGAAAGAGCTGTCTGGGCAATAAGGGCTTTGTCTCCATCTGTATTGTTGGTTGCGGCAGCAACAGCTGTGAAGAGCGGCTTTCAGGGAAGATCTGATATGGTGCCCACAGCAGTGTCGCAGGTGATAGAGGCGATAGTTAAATTATGCGCAGGCTATATTTTCGCTGTGTGGCTATCGGGGTATGGAACGCAGCTTGCTGCGGCGGGAGCGGCTGCAGGAGTAAGCGTTGGAGAATTCATAGCATCGGCTATACTTATAGTATGGTACATTGCGGCATTCAAACCAAAGAAAAAGTGTGCAGCCGGGAAGCGTGAGATAATGGGAGATCTTATGGCGGTAGCTATGCCGATGATGCTTATGTCGGTGATTGGATCTTTTCTTTCGGTATGTGACACTTCTCTTTTGAGAATGAGTTTGCTGAATGCGGGACTGAGCAGTGAGGAAGCGAGATTTGTATATGGGTCGTATACAGGCTATGCTATGACAGTGCTTAATCTTCCCACGGGATTGCTTGCGACTCTCGGGATAAGTATAATACCTATCGCGGCGGGCGCGGCTGATAAAGGAAATACTGAAAGGATAAAAAGCGTTGCAAAACGCGGCTTGGGCTTTTCGGCTGCTGCCGGTATGTTGGCATTTGTAATGCTGTTCGGATTTGGCAGAGAGGCGCTTCAGATCCTTTTCAGCAATACAAATTCTGCCGACTTGCTGATGACCGCATCGCCATCGGTGCTGTTTATATGCATTATGCAGCTGACCGGGGCTATACTGCAGTCTACAGGACATTTGTTCCGATCGTTTTTATCCGCTTTAACGGCAGGGATATTAAGGATGATCGTTACAGTGATTTTGGCATCTCGACCGGAATTCAATATATATGGAGCTGCCATAGGTTCCGATATCGGATATTTTGCGGGAGCGGTTATGAATCTTGTGCATTTGGCTGTATGTGCGGGTTTGAAAAGAGAGTATCTGGGTATATTTATAAAGCCGGCAGCGGCTGCTGCTGTTGTGCTCGCGGTTCTCGGACCTGTCAGAAATATATTTTCAGGTATAGAAGGTGTGATCGGTAGAACGGCTGTTTCGGTATTTATCACAGCAATTATATTTGTGTTGATAATGTACATTCTCAGAGAGAAAAATAAGGATAGCGCTTGAAAATTCAGATAAAATCTGCTATAATTATCGCATAAGGCGTATAATTGCGCAAAAAATTGCGGAGGATATGATCAGTAATGGAGTTAAAGGAAAAATACAGCATCGAGGATCTTATAGCGATAGTCAAAAGACTTCGCATGCCTGACGGGTGTCCGTGGGATAAGGTCCAGACGCATCAATCGATCAAAAAAAGCATGATCGAAGAGACATATGAAGCGATAGACGCTCTTGATTCGGGCGATGACCATGCGTTTGCAAATGAGCTTGGAGACGTTCTGCTTCAGGTTGTGTTCCACTCGGTAATGGCTGACGAACGCGGCGCGTTTGATTTTGATGATGTGGTAACCGAAATATGCACAAAGCTTATAACGCGTCATACTCATGTTTTTGGGGCCGATAAGGCAGGAAATGAGGAGGAAGCACTGTCTAACTGGGAGAAGAACAAGAAAAAAGAAAAAAAGATCGACACATATACCGGTGTTTTAAAAGATGTGCCTAAGCATCTTCCTGCATTGATGCGCGCAGAAAAGATACAAAAGAAAGCGCGGGGATTCGGATTTGACTGGGAGAATATAGACGGTGCGTTCGATAAGGTCAGAGAGGAGGCGTGTGAGCTTTCAGAGGCGCTCAATGAGAGCGATGAGCGCAGGCGAGAGGAGTATGGAGATCTGCTTTTTGCGGTGGTGAATCTCGGAAGATTCATAGGAGCTGATCCAGAAACGGCTCTCACGGCTGCGTCAAACAAATTTATAAACAGATTTTCAGCAATGGAGAAGGCTGCTTTAGAGGAGAATAAAGATCTGGCAGAGCTTTCTCATGAGGAACAAGATGAGCTTTGGGAAGCGGCAAAGAAAGCATGAATTTCAAATATTTGTGATAAATTATGTGTATAATCTGTTACATTTGAGAATATTGTCTCTAAAAAGAAAAAATATTAAGATTTGCTATTGACAATCGGAACATTTTGTAATAAAATAATGTGTGCATTTGGCGATTTGAAGCATATATCAGATCGTTGGATAAAAGATTACTTTACTTTCGTAGGAGGAAAAAACATGAATAAGCATGAATTGATCTCGGCTATAGCTCAGAGTGCTGAATTGTCGAAAAAAGATGCGGAGAACGCTTTGTCGGCGGCTATAAACGCAATATCAAAAGCACTTGCCGAAGGAGATAAAGTTCAGATTGTGGGCTTTGGAACATTTGAGGTAAGAGAGAGAGCATCCAGAACGGGTAAAAATCCGAGAACCGGAGAAACAATTGAGATAGCAGCATCAAAGGTGCCTGCATTCAAAGCGGGCAAGCCGTTGAAAGATTTGGTAAATGCGTAATTCCGGTACTGCAGAAAGTCGACCGCCATTCCCGGGGATGGCGGTTTTTGAATATAACGGTAAATATTCATGAAAGGAATATATAAGGAATATATATTGAAAGGATAATGGTTATTTGATATGAGAATAGATAAATATTTGAAGGTATCTCGTCTTATCAAAAGGAGATCTGTCGCAAACGAGGCATGTGACAGCGGCAGGATATCTGTAAACGGCAGACCTGTCAAAGCTTCGTATGACGTCAAGATAGGCGATGTTATAGAGATAACCTTGGGTGAACGAGTAAACAGTTATGAAGTGACGGCATTGGCGGAGCATGTGCTGAAAGGAGACGCGGCGTCTCTTTATAAGCCTCTTTGAGCTTGAAGTTCCTGTTCTACAGCCGCAGCATTTTGAATATAGTATAATATCAGGTCCTGTATCAAGGGCTGAAGTCTATATTCGGAGGTGCTGCTGATATGATCAAGGATCTGCGGTCTGATAAAAAGACAGATTCGAATAAAATCTTGGATATGACACATTCGCTGTTGCTGGAGAACAGGGAAAGAATGGCTTTGGGAGGGGTCACTGAGGTATGCGGATTTTCGGAAAGCTCGATATCTCTTAAAACAGTTTGCGGCGCATTGCTCGTAAAGGGAAAGAAGCTGAGCATGAGCAAATTGAATACTGAAACCGGTGAGCTGTCGGTGAGCGGTGATATTATGTCGATCCAGTATTCTCATGACAAGAAAAAAGGCTCGCTTTTGGAAGGATTGTTCAAATGAGCGGTGATGCGGCGGCGTTTCTTCTTTCCGCCGCGTGCGGTGCCGTTCTTCTGATGATATGGGATATGTTCCACGGTCTGCGGATGGTGTTCTTCAGAGGCGTGTTTATGAATACCATACTTGATGCCATATGGTGGATATGTGCTGCAGCTCTTCCGGTCATATGCCTTTGGAACACAAATTTTATGCGATTTCGGTTCTTTGAATTGTTTGGGGCTGCGCTCGGCGGGATATTGTATCATTTTACAATATCGCAGGGCGCGCGCGCGGTGTTTTGTGTTGTTTTTGAAGTATTTTTAAAAATATTTAAAATAATTTTAAAAATACTCTTGACACCGGCGCTGTTTTTGTATAAAATTTTATTAGTAGTGTTTTTGCATCCTATACAACATATATTCGCGCGGATGCAGAAGCGGAAATAAATTTTGTTTTCATGTGAGTTGAGTGCTTAAGATTAGGAGGCGTATCATGGTACGGCTTAAAAACATAGTCTCGGGATTCTTTTCCGAGCATAAAAAGGGCGTATTGTTGTGGACGGTTATAATTGTATCCGCCGGAATGATATTCAGAGGTGCGATTCAGAAGCCTCAAATAGATAAATATGAAAGTGAGATAGCGTCTCTCGATAAAAAGATCGCCGAAGAGAAGGAGAGACAAACAGAAATAGATGATCTTAGAGAAAAGGTCAACACTGACGAATACATAGAAAGGATAGCATCTGAGAAACTTGGGCTTGTAAAAAGCAATGCCAAGATTTTTATAGATATATCTGATGAGGATTGACGGGGGTAAAGCTTGATGGCGGAATTGGATAGCATTGTTGAGGGAACGGTTACAGGAATAAAGCCTTTTGGGGCGTTTGTGGATATAGGTTCGGGTGAGTCGGGGCTGGTTCATATTTCTGAGCTTTCCAGCAGTTATATCAGCGATATAAATTCATTTGTAAAGAAGGGTGACAAGGTAAAAGTGAAGGTCATCCGTATAGATGATAAGGGAAAGATCAGTTTGTCGATGAAACAGGCAGAAAAGCCTAAGGAACAAGAGCGAAGACTTAAAAAAGCTCAGCCGAGACCGGATTCGTTCGATTGGAGCGCGCGTCCCGTGGAAGAGCTGTCCTTTGAAGACAAGCTGTCAAGATTTAAACATGAAAGTGAGGAAAAAATACGCGACAGAAAACGCAGAATGGAAAATAAGCGTTCCGGTGGATATTCCAGGAGAGGCGGATATTCATTCTGAGGATCTGTAGATGCGTTATTTTTTGAGATTGAATATTTGAAAGCGCGGATGAGATCATTTGATTTTGTCCGCCTTTTTTCAGAGAAAGAGTGGTTTTTTGGGAAGAAAAACAAGTGAGCTTCAAAAAAAGAAAAGCGGTATAATAAGTGGGCGCGTTCTGCCTGTTATAGGCGCATTGATAGTCTTTTTTGTGAGTCTTGCGGTGCTTTACGGCGGCGAAAATGTAGGACTGAGCGATAATGGGGATTTCAGGCGGGTGCTGCTGACCAATAATATAGAATATGCCGATGATACCGATTATTATTATTTGTTCAAACAGGACTATATAATGGATCTCGGAGACGCGGATAATGTTTTTGAGGCGATGTATGAGGCGTGGCAGACCAATGAGGAAGAGGAGATTTATTCATCTCCGCAGTTTTTGGTAATAAAGATATCGAAAGAGCTTAATGTTATAGCGAATGCTGTTTCGGGCAGACCGCTTAATGAATACAATATCGCATACATGGCGGTAATATATATTTTCATGCTTTCTGTAGCTGCATGGGTGATCTTCACATTTTTTGCGGACGCGAAAGTAAAAGTAAGGCTTGCGGTATTTTTGCTGTTTATATTTATGTTTTGTGATGCGGGATATTTGCTGTATTTCAATTCGTTTTACGGCGAACCGCTGCAGTATACGGCGCTTATGATGCTGATCGCATTCGGAATGCTTATATATAAACGTCCAAGCGTGCCGAAGGCGATAGGCTTTTTTATATCGCTGTACTTTTTTGCCGGCGCAAAGCTTGCGAACATACCGTTTTCGCTTATTGCTGCGATGCTTGCCATACTTATAGTTATAATGAGAAAGGATATATTGTTCAAGCTCGGAGTGATCTTATCAGCGCTTATATGTATAATAAGTATTGTTGGTCTGTATAGTTCAATACCGGATTGGATGAACCGAGACACTACATATCAGGCGGTATTTTTCGGGATTTTGAAAGAAAGCGATGATCCGGCTGCCGATCTTGAGGAGCTCGGTGTCGACGGAAAATATGCCATGCTCGCGAATACCCATGCATATATGGATGACAGTGAATATCCGATCGATATAAATTCAGAAGAGTTTGAACGGGACTTTTATGATGTGGTTTCGAAAACTGATCTGGCGATGTTCTACCTTCATCATCCTGTAAGGTTGGTAAGAGAGTTGAGTAAGGCTATAGATAATTCAGCGTATATACGTCCTCCGGGAGTGGGGAATTCTGCTGATGTGCCCATGGAGCTTACGGATAAATGGAGCTATTGGTCATCTTTGAGAGTTGGGCTTAAATTTTTATATGAGCCTTGGGTAGTATTTTTCTCGTTTATATGTATAACCGCATATATGGTGTTTATGAATATATTTTATATACATAATCACAAGATAGAAAGCCCAAAGCGAAAGTATATGATATGTGCCTTGGACATACTCATACTGGGACTGTGGATAAATCTGGCTTTGCCTGTGCTTACAAACGGTGAAGCTGATCTTGCAAAGCATATGTTCCTGTTTATAAATTGTATTGATATCCTATTTTTTGTATGTATTATAGGCATACTTGCGGCTTCGTTCAAAAGGATCGTTGGATCGGCGGCGGCAATGGCGGCATTTACAGGATTGTTTTATGTTCATTTGCCGTCCTCTACCATAGAATTCGGAAGATTTAACGGAGAACCTGTAAAATGGGAGGTCGTTGAAAGATACAATGATGGAACGATGCTTCTTGTTACAAAGGATTGTATAGGGTATATGCCGTTTGATGACAGCGAAAATGATTGGGATAACAGTGATCTCAGACAATGGCTCAATGACGGATTTCTTGATGATTTCACAAATGAAGAGAAAAGCAGGATAATGCGGGTGACCAATGAAATAGTCCTTCCGTATGATTTGAGGGATAAAGCGGCAGCCGGTGACCATTCTCATTATTGGAATTATACAAGGGATCTCGTTGGAGATCTGAGTAAGACGGCATATCATTATTATCTTGAGGATGATGTGTTCATACCGACTCTTGACATGATGGAGGATATAGATGTACCGGATTCGTATTGGATACTTTGTCCGTATACGAGCAATAATTATATGGAACGGTTTATGAACGATGATGGATTTATACTCCATACGGATGTAAAAAATGAAAAGGGTGTTAGAGCTGTAATACGCTATATCAATGAGTAGACATATGCTTTTTGGGAAAGGAGAGGCAATGGATAAAGATAATTTTACAATGCTTACTGACTTTTATGAGATAACCATGGCAAACGGTTTTTTCAATGAAGGCTTTAAGGACAGGATAGTTTATTTTGATATGTTTTTCAGGACGATACCTGACGGTGGCGGCTTTGCGGTTATGGCAGGTGTGGACCAGATGATAGAATATATGAGGTCACTCAGGTTCACAGATGAGGATATTGAGTATCTGCGCGGTAAAAATATGTTTTCGGAAGGATTCTTAAATTATTTAAAGGAGTTCCGGTTCGAATGTGATGTATGGGCTGTGCCGGAAGGAACGCCTGTTTTTCCGGGTGAGCCTCTCGTTATAGTAAGAGGACCAGCCATACAGGCTCAGTTCGTTGAAACGATGATACTTCTCACGATAAATTATCAGACCCTGATCGCTACTAAGGCGAACAGGATAGCAAGAGCGGCAGAGGGACGAGCTGTAATGGAATTCGGAGCAAGACGCGCTCAGGGCTCGTATGCCGCCGTATATGGAGCAAGAGCCGCATATATCGCAGGATGCGCCGGCACATCGAATGTGCTTACGGATAAGAAATATGGAGTACCGGCAATGGGGACTATGGCGCACAGCTGGGTGCAGATGTTTGACAGTGAGCTTGAAGCGTTTAAAGCTTATGCGAGATCTTATCCCGATGATACGACTCTTTTGATCGACACCTACAATGTGCTGCGTTCCGGGCTGCCGAATGCGATAAAAACCTTTGACGAGGTGCTAAAGCCGATGGGCAAGCGCCCTAAGGGAGTTCGGATAGATTCGGGAGACATAACGTATCTGTCAAAGAAATGCCGTAAGATCCTTGATGACGCTGGATATTCAGACTGCGCTATAGTGGCGTCGAATTCACTCGATGAATATATAATACGCGATATGCTTATCCAGGGAGCGAAGATCGATTCGTTCGGCGTGGGAGAGAGACTTATAACGTCACGGTCAAATCCTGTTATGGGCGGTGTATACAAGCTTTCCGGAATAGAGGATGAAAACGGTGAGGTCATACCGAAGATAAAGATAAGCGAAAATGTTGCAAAGATAACGACTCCGTGCTTTAAGCAGGTGTACAGGCTGTATGACAGATCGACATCAAAGGCAATAGCAGACGTTATAACGCTGCATGATGAAAAGATCGACTCGTCGGAACCATACGAGATATTTGATCCGGAATTTACATGGAAGCGTAAGAAGGTCACAGACTTTTTCGCGCGTCCGCTTTTAAAAAGAATGTTCAGAAAGGGAGAGTGTGTGTACGAGTCACCCTCAGTCGATGTGCTCAGAGAATACTGCGGTATGCAGATAGACGGACTTTGGGACGAGCTTAAAAGATTTGAGAATCCGCATAAATATTATGTGGATCTTTCGGAAAAGCTTTGGAAGATAAAAAATGAGCTGATACGTATGCATACTTTTGAATGATATGGAGACAAAAATTTTTAAAGATGATGATATATCGATTGCTGAGGCCGGACGTATAGCCGCAGCCGGAGGGCTGGTGGCGTTCCCGACAGAGACCGTGTACGGGCTCGGCGCTTCGGCATATGACGACACATCGGTCGAAAGGATATACGCGGCTAAGGGAAGACCGTCGGATAATCCTCTGATCGTTCACATAGCTGATATTTCTGATATAGATAAGCTTGCGGTCGATATAAGTCCGAATGCGAGAAAGCTTATCGATGCTTTCATGCCGGGACCGTTCACCGTTATATTAAAGAAGAGCCGGATAGTTCCCGATACAGTAACTGCCGGGATGGATACAGTGGGAATAAGATTTCCTGAAAATGTGACGGCACAGAGGTTTATAAAAGCTGCCGGAGTGCCGATAGCGGCTCCGAGCGCCAATATTTCGGGCAAACCGAGCCCTACTGAGGCGAAGCATGTTATAAATGACATGAACGGCAGGATAGATGCTATAATTGATGGAGGACACTGCAGTGTCGGTGTGGAATCTACGATCGTGGACGCGTCCGGCTGCACACCTGTAGTTTTAAGGCCCGGAGGGATAACATACGATGAGCTTAAGGCGGTCGTGCCGGAAACAGTGATCGATCCGCATATACTTGAGTCTATCGGAAACGATGAACAGCCGAAATGCCCCGGGATGAAGTATAAGCATTACGCTCCCGATGCTGAGGTCACAGTGGTCGAGGGAGATCCAAAAAAGGTAAGGGATAAAATAAAAGAATTGATAGATGAGAACAGTGATAAAGTCTGCGGTGTTTTGACTATGTCAGATAATGCGTATGACAGCGCGGTTATACTTTGCGCCGGAAATACCAACAGGGAATATGCCAAAAATCTGTTCTCATGTCTTCGTGAATTTGACAGACTTGGTGTTGAAAAAGTCTTTGCGGAGTTCGAGGAACGTGACGGGTATGGGCTGGCTGTGAAAAACAGACTGTATAAAGCGGCAGCTCAGCGCGTGATCCGTGTATGATGCAAAGATTTGCGTTAGGAGGCAGTTTATTATGAGTGAAAAAAAAGAAGATAAAAAAGGACCTATGAAAATATTGTTTGTCTGTACCGGCAATACATGTCGAAGCGCTATGGCGGCTGCGATGCTCAATGATATTGCCGTAAAGAACGATCTGAATGTTTTGATAGACAGCGCCGGTGTTTTTGCCGAAGTTGGCCAAAAGGCGGCAGACGAGGCAATAGCGGCGATGGAAAGACGCGGTATTGATCTTAGCGGACACAGAACAAAACCTTTGACGGATGAGCTTATAGATATGGCAGATGTCATACTTGTTATGACTGTCGCGCATAAGCAGCTTATAGAGTCGGTCGCTAAAGGCAAAGCGTACACGCTGCTTGAATATGCCGGAGGAGAAGGAGATATATCGGATCCGTTTGGAGGAGACGCTGAGGAATATGAAAAAACGGCGTCAGAGATATACGATGCGTTGGTAGACATAGCTGAAAAGCTTCCGATAGAATCTGAGGAGTAATTTTAAAAGTTTGGGGATGAGCCTGGTGGCTGTTTTGATAAGAAATATGAAGAACAGTGATCTTCATGATGTTTCTGCGCTTGATACTGAGGCGTTTGATGCGGGATGGACTGAGAGCATGTATGAAGGCGAGCTTAGCAAGGATTTTTCATGTTATTATGTTGCTGTTCTGGATGGGGAAATAATAGGATATGCCGGTGTTTGGTGCATACATGAAACTGCTGATATTTCCAGGATCGCTGTGGCTGCGGGTATGCGGCGAAAAGGAGTAGGCGCGGCGCTTATGCGTGTTGTAATATCTGAGGCGATGAGGCGCGGTTGTGAGCGCGTCATGCTTGAGGTCAAAGAAAATAATAACGCGGCAAGAGGAATGTACAGAAAATTCGGATTTAGGGAGATAGACATCAGAAAGAATTATTACAGGGATGTCAGCGCGGTCATAATGGAGCTGAGTCTGCTGGATAAGACAGCGAAGGGAGCTGGTGGTTGATATGAAGGATATTTTTATTTTGGGCATAGAGAGCTCTTGTGACGAGACTGCTGCCGCGGTGGTGAAAAACGGGCGAGAAGTCCTTTCGAGTATTATAAACACTCAGATAGATATACATAAAAAATATGGAGGAGTCGTTCCGGAGATAGCGTCACGCAGGCATATAGAGACTGTGAATGCGGTCATAGAGGAGGCGCTTGAAAGGGCTGATATGGATTTTTCGGATATCACAGCTATTGCCGTTACGTATGGACCGGGGCTGGTAGGAGCGCTGCTTGTAGGTGTGTCAACAGCGAAAGCGCTCGCATATGCTTTGAAGAAACCGCTTGTTAATGTGAATCATATAAAGGGGCATATATGCGCTAATTATGTTGCGCACCCGGAGCTGGAGCCGCCGTTTACGTGCCTTGTGGCATCGGGAGGACACAGTCATATAGTATACGCAAAGGACTATGTTGACTATGAAATAATGGGTATGACACGTGACGATGCAGCGGGTGAGGCGTTTGATAAGATAGCAAGAGTGCTTGGATTGGGATATCCGGGAGGACCTAAAATAGATTCTTTGGCATCAGAAGGGGATCCGCATGCGGTGGAATTCCCGAGAGTGAAGATGTCCGATGACTCGCTGGATTTTTCGTTCAGCGGTGTCAAGACAGCTGTAATAAATCATATACATAAGCTTGATCAGCGGGGAGAGGAATACAGCAAAGCGGACATAGCGGCGTCGTTCCAGAACTCTGTCACCGATGCGCTGTGTAGTCATACGATAGAGGCCGCATTAAGAAAAAACACAAAAATAATAACACTTGCGGGCGGTGTCGCGGCAAATTCTCAGCTGAGGAGCAAGATGAAGAACGTGGCTGAAGAAAAAGGGATAAACGTATTGTTCCCGCCGCCGGTGCTTTGTACCGATAATGCGGTCATGATAGCATCTGCAGGATATTTTGAGTATGTAAACGGTACAAGAGCTGATATGAGACTCAATGCCGAGGCGTCTTTAAGCCTCTGATATTTCATGATAGGAGGAAAATATGGATAAATTGCGTGTTGACTTAGGTGAAAAGTCATATGATATATGTTTTTCGGATAGTTTTGAGCAGCTGGCATATGAAATGGAAAATATAAATGCTCCGAAAAAACTGCTTATAGTTACAGATACCAATGTTGAAAAGCTGTACGCCGGAGAGGTAAAAGAAAAGCTTACAGAGGCTGGTTATGATTGTGCGGTATATGCGTTCCCGGCAGGCGAGCAGCATAAGAATATGGATGCTCTTCTCGGTATATGCGGAGCGTGTATTAAAAATGAACTCGACAGGAAAAGCATGATAGTAGCTCTCGGCGGCGGCGTTGTTGGAGATATGGCGGGATTTGCGGCAGCGATATATATGCGCGGGATAGATTTTGTTCAGGTACCGACTACGCTTTTATCTCAATCGGACAGTTCTGTGGGCGGTAAGACCGGGATAGACTTTTTGGAAGGCAAAAACATTCTCGGAGCTTTTCATCAGCCGAGAATGGTTTACATAAATGTAAACACTTTAAAAACTTTGCCGGAGCGTGAATTCGTTTCCGGTATGGGCGAGGTTATAAAACACGGCATAATAAAAGATGCCGAGTTTTATGAGTTTTTGAAAAACAATTCGGAAAAGGTCAGATCGCTTGATACGGAAGTGCTTATAAAAATGGCGAAGCGCAATTGCGGGATCAAGGCTGAAGTTGTGGAATGCGATGAAAAAGAGAACGGGCTGCGCGCGATACTCAATTTCGGACATACTATAGGGCATGCTGTTGAGTCAGCGCTTGGATTCAGTCTCACACATGGAGAGTGTGTCGGCCTTGGAATGGAAGCTGTATTTTATATTGCGGTAAAGCGAGGGATGATAGATGAAAGCGAGCTCAGAAATGTGGAAGAGACACTTTCGGAATACGGATTCTCATTGAAAGTAAAATTGCCGGAGCCTGAGAAGATATACTCGTTTATGCGTCGTGACAAGAAGAAGGTGGATGGGAAACTCAAATTCGTTCTGCCTGTGCGTATCGGTGAGGTCGTTCGGACAACTGATGTGAATGATGATGAGATATTGGAAGCAATATCGTATATATCAAAGCGTGCCGATTGAGAGGATAAAAGATCATGAAGAATAAAAGCTTTGTATTAGCAAGCGTGATATGGACTGTGGTGGCTGCTGCTGTTATTGCTGTGGATCGGATATTCAAATACATTGTTATGACCGGATACAGTGAGGGAAATGTGATAGGGGAGCTTCCCGGATTTTTTGATTTCATATATGTCAGGAATACCGGTGCGGCGTTTTCGCTGTTTAGTGACATGACGCTGCTTTTGGGAATAGTTTCGATACTTTTTTGCATATGTGTTGCGGTATACTGGTTTGTGAGAAAGCCTAAGAGCAATATAAAGAGGGCGGCAGTCGCTCTGCTTTTTGCCGGAGCATTGGGGAATGCGATAGACAGGATCTTTTACGGATTCGTTGTTGACTTTATATCACTTAAATGGTTCGATTTCCCGGTATTTAACATTGCCGATGTGGCGATAGTTGTCGGCGCGTTTACAGCGGTCATATATGTGATCTTCTTTGACAAGGAGAGCAGTGATGGGCATGGCGGATAGAATTGAATTGAAAGTGTCCGGTGAGGATGCTGGAGAGAGACTGGACAAATATATTGCCGATAATGGCGGGATATCAAGAAGTTATGCATCTAAGCTGGCTGAATCAGGTCTTGTTGAGGTAAACGGCAAGCCTTCCGCAAAAAAAACTAAGCTGAGATCAGGAGATGTTATTTCGGTTGAACTGCCGGAACCTGAGACGCTTGAGGCGGTGCCGCAGGATATACCTATCGATATAGTATATGAGGATGACAGTCTGATAGTCGTGAACAAGCCGCAGGGGATGGTGGTGCACCCTGCTCCGGGGAATCCTGACGGAACGCTTGTGAATGGTTTGCTTTATCATTGCAGTTTAAGCAGCATAAATGGTGTGATACGTCCCGGGATCGTGCATAGGATAGAT
The DNA here is from genome assembly GCA_904395315.1 of uncultured Clostridia bacterium. Lineage (GTDB taxonomy): Bacteria > Bacillota > Clostridia > UBA1381 > UBA1381 > Ornithomonoglobus. The sequence continues at coordinate 3,873 of CAJFNT010000152.1, read as the reverse complement.
AAGGATACATCCGGTCTTCTGGTCGTGGCTAAGACTGATGCCGCTCATGAGGCGCTAAGCGGTCAGTTAAAAGAGAGAAAAGCTCTGAGGAAATATGTATGCATAGTAAATGGCAATATAAAAGATGACACAGGAACGGTCAACGCTCCGATAGGAAGACATCCTATCGACAGAAAGAAAATGGCGGTGATAGAAGGCGGGCGCGAAGCCGTTACACATTACCGTGTTTTGGAACGGTTTGGTCAATATACATTTGCTGAATGCACTCTTGAAACGGGCAGGACACATCAGATAAGGGTGCACATGGCGTATATCGGTCATAGTATAGTAGGAGATCCGGTCTATGGAATAAAAAAAGAAAGATTCAAAACGAACGGACAGCTTTTGCACGCGAAAACGATAGGATTCACACATCCTGAAACAGGAGAGCTTATGGTATTCGATTCAGAGCTGCCGGAGTATTTTGTTTCAGTGCTGAATAAGCTTAGAACGCTTTACGGGCACTGATATTTTAAACTTTTTTTAAAAATTTTTAGGCATCTATTGCTTTTTACTTCTAAAAGGAGTATTATAGATATGATGTCTGTCGTTTTTTTGTGTAGGCAGATCGATAAAAAAATAAGGATTGGGTATTTTATGAAAAAGAAATTATGCGTTATATTTGGGGGAGAATCCCCAGAACACGAGATATCATTAAAATCAGTCACATCTGTACTTAATAATCTTGATAAAGAAAAATATGAAATATATACGCTTGGAATAACTAAAAACGGAAAATGGCAGCTCTATTTGGGCGATTGGTCAAATATAGAGAGCGGCGCCTGGGAGGAAGATCAAAGATATCTGAAAGAGGCATTTATTTCGCCCGACGCGTCATTTAAAGGCTTGTTTGTGTGTGATAACGGCAAATACGAAGTGATAGACATAGATGTTATCTTCCCGGTGCTCCATGGAGAGTACGGCGAGGACGGAACAGTACAGGGACTGTTTGAGCTTTCACATATCCCATATGTGGGTATGGGGGTCTTGGCGTCGGCAAATGCTATGGATAAAACGTATTCCAAAATAGTATTTGATGCCGCGGGGATACCTCAGGCGGCATGGGTCACGGTATCCGCGTCCGACAATTTTGAAGAGCGCGCTGATGAAATAGAAGAGAAGCTTGGGTATCCTTGCTTTGTAAAACCTGCCAGAACGGGATCTTCGGTAGGTATCGGAAAGGCGCACAACAGATTGGAGCTTATAAGCGCTCTTAAAAACGCAGCTGAATTTGACAGAAAAATACTTGTTGAAGAGCATATAGACGGTCATGAGGTCGAATGCGCAGTGCTTGGAAATGATGACGCCAAAGCGGCTGTTGTGGGAGAGATAAAACCCACTGTAGAGTACTACGACTTTGACGCGAAATACAATGATGATTCCACGGTGCTTGTTATACCGGCCGAGCTGCCGCGGGAAACTTCTGAAAAAATACGTGAGTATTCGGTGCGCGCATTCAAGGCGCTGGACGGTCAGGGGCTTTCGAGAGTTGATTTCTTTGTCAAATATTCCGATGGAACAGTTGTTTTGAATGAGATCAATACATTGCCCGGATTTACTAATATCAGTATGTATCCAAAGCTTTGGGATGCGGCAGGTATATGTTATTCGGAGCTGCTTGACAGATTGATCGAGCTTGCGCTTAAACGAGTAAAATAATTATAACGGCAGGTGAGAAATAGTTGACATCCGAAAAGGAAAGTTTTCCTGCGAGAGAACTGAGGATATCAGTATTGAATGAGCAGAGAGCGGAAGGCTTTTCTGACACAGTGAGAGAAACTTCATTTTGCTCATTCAGGAGATCGGGAGATAAATTCTACATATCATATAAAGCTGAGGGATCGCGCGTTATGCTGAAAGTTGAGCGCGCATCCATATCCATGAAAAGAACAGGTGAATTCGGCGCGTCTATCCTGTATATTCCGGGATCGGAGACCGAATTCGAGTACAGGACTCCGTATGGATCGATACCGATGAGTGTATTTACAAAGCATTTGGAGTATGATCTGAATGAGGACGGCGGCGTTATTGAGTTTGGATATATAATGAATGCCGGCGGAGATGAATTAACGAACATGATGAGGATAATCATAGAAAGGTAGATTGGTAAATTTATGAAAAAACTTATTTCGATATTGCTTGCTGTTTCGGCGATAATGTCAAGCACAGCGGCGCTTGCGGCAAACAGTGACATAGTGAGCGATTACGGAAGCTCAAGCGGAGAATACTATGCGGCGGCTGCGACGCCTTTGCCTTCACCGAGCGCAGAGCCGGCTGACGGGACTGAAAGCCCGGATGGTGCGGAGCAGACAGAGGAACCGAGCATAGTTGACGAGAAGCTTCGTGATACTGTCGAATATCAGGCATATGAGCTTATAGCGGGATATATAGCTGAGAGATATCTTGATGATTCGTATACCGCTGAAGATATAATGGAGCTTGGTCTGGCCGCATATCTTGCGCAAAACGGTGATGAAGCGCTTGTTGCGCTTTTAAAGGCTGCTTTGCAGAGCTTGGACGACTATTCTGATTTTTATACATATGATGAATATGTTGAATACACGAATCAGCTGAACAAGACCTTTTACGGCCTCGGTATAAACATGCAGCAAAACGGCGAGTATGTGGAGATCGTTGGATTCGTGGAGGATAACAGCCTTGCGGAACAGAGCGGGTTTAAGATAGGCGATAAGATAGTAAGTGTTGACGGGATAAACGTTGTTGGAAGCAGCATAACAGAGGTCAGGAACCTGATAGTCGGCGAGCTGGGGACCACTGTGTTGATAACAGTTGACCGTGACGGAACGCGTGTTGAGGTTACCGGTACGAGGACCGCTGTAAACGACAGCACGGTATCCGGAGGTATACTCGAAGGCAATGTTGGATATATAAAGATATCTTCTTTTTCCTCTAATACGGTCAATGAATTCAATGATATCTCAAACCAGCTGAAAGAGAATGGTGTCACAGAGCTGATACTGGATCTCAGAAACAATCCCGGTGGTCTTGTCGCTTCTGCGGCGGATATAGCCAAGACGATAGTTCCTGCCGGAAAAATAATAGATGTAAAATACAGGGATGAAAGCCTTAACTATACATATACTTCTGATCTGGCAGAGGCTCCATTCAAGATATTGACGCTTGTGAACGAGAATACTGCATCATCGGCAGAGATCCTTGCAAGCGCTATACAGGATTCCGGGGCGGGTGTTCTTATGGGAGAGCAGACATACGGAAAAGCTGTTATCCAAAGCACATATAATCTTGTAAACGGAATGGTGTTTAAGCTGACTATAGGTCAGTATGTTACAAGAAACGGAAATGAGATAGATCATGTGGGTCTTACCCCGGATATTCCTGTGTCTAATTATACAAAAAAGATAGACACAACGGGATATACCAAATTTGATTTTTTGACACCGGTATCATTGGGTTCGTCAGGCACGAATGTGACTGCTGCCAAAGAACGGCTGTCGATAATGGGTTATTACATAGGCAATATGGGTAATGACGTATTCAATACAGATCTTGCAGACGCGATAAAAGAGTTCCAGAGAGATAATGGATTAACTGACTCGGGAGTTCTTGACGTTCCAACGCAGATAAGGCTTAAAGAGCAATTCGAACAGCTTGAAACGACCGTTGATGTGCAAATGCAGGAAGCATATAAATATTTCGGCGGAGATGTTGAAGATCTCTATGGTACATAAATAATAATGCCGTCCGGCTTGTCCGGGCGGCATTATTGTTGTTGTGTGTCGGGCATGACATAGATCTAGTTGGTGAAAGTCCAATCGCGGGTATTTACCGCCAAGCGTAGTGAACCGCAAGCCT
>CAJFNT010000151.1 GCA_904395315.1 uncultured Clostridia bacterium | reverse complement strand
ATTCATACCGATACTCGGCGGAAGCTTTATAGAACTGTCCTTTATCCCCATAAGCCCGGCCTTCAATATCGCCGCAATCGCAAGATACGGGTTTGCCGTGGGATCAGGTGAACGGTACTCGATCGATGAATCCTCCGGAATACGTGACTGTATAGCTCTTATCAGAAGACTTCTGTTATTTTCCGACCATGAAATATGATACGGAGCATCCGCGCCCGGTATAAATCTCTTATACGAGTTGACAGTAGGATTAGTGAGACATACTATCTCACGCGTGTATCTTAACAACCCTGCAATAAATCTATAAGTCCCATCGCTGAAACTCTTCTTATCTGTATCATAAGAAAATATATTCTTACCGTCTTTTTCAAGATGCATCGTGAGATGCATACCCGAACCCCATTCATTTTCAAACGGCTTCGGCATGAACGTTGCGTGCAGTCCGCCGCGTTTCGCAATCGTCTTTACGACCGTCCTAAAAGTCACGATCCTATCCGCTGTGACGAGCGCATCATCAGCTTTGAACACTATTTCATGCTGTCCGTGTGCCATTTCATGGTGTGAAGCTTCTATAGTATACCCCATTTCCTCCAAAGTAAGGCATATATCACGTCTTATATTTTCACCATTGTCAAGCGGAGCCATATCGAAATAGCTTCCCGAATCATTAGTCTCGGTCGTGGGTCTGCCTTCATCATCAGTATTGAACAGGAAAAACTCTATCTCCGGACCTATCTTGAGCTTATAACCCATATCCTCCGCTTCCTTTACGACTTTTTCAAGAACAAGTCTCGGATTGTATTCGAGCGGCGTTCCGTCCGGAGTATAAACATCGCAAATAAGCCGTGCCACCTTGCCGTTATGAGGTCTCCACGGAAATATCGCAAATGTCGTGAGATCCGGATGAAGATATAGATCACTTTGTTCAATATTTGCGAATCCGTCTATTGCTGAGCCATCGAATATACACCTGTTATCAAGCGCTTCATCAAGCCTGTCAACGGTTATAGCCATGTTTCTCATCTGTCCGAGCATATCTGTAAACTGCAGCCTTATAAATCTTACATCTTCATCCTCGACACGTTTTAAGATCATTTCCTTCGGCGTCATAATAAATAAACCTCCCTTGCGTAAAACAGCGCATTGCGCCTAAGTCTGATTTAAATAAAAAAGAGCGCACGAAACAAAACATGCGCCCTTGCAAAATCATCTCAAAGACTGGCAAAAACCAATCAAAATCTCGATTCCATGTAATTATATCATAAAAAAACTAGTTTTGCAATACTTTTAAAAAATTTTACACAATTTTTGTATGAAAAATTTCATGTTCTTTCTCCTACATAAGAATATCCCCTCGGAAACAGCCCCTGCTATGGTCGGCTCCGAAGGGATATCAGATACTAAACTTACCGACTCGCGGCACAGTGTACCTTATCCTATATATTTTTCAAACCGCTCTATTATTGCGGCTGCCTCTGCCCTTGTGGCATAACCTCTCGGATCAAGCGTATTGTCCTCCCGTCCGCCAATTATACCTGCTCCTATAGTCCATATAAGCGCTGTCTGCGCCCAGTCGGAAATATATGCCGAATCACTGAAGCCTATTATACTTCCTGAGGCGGAAGTGTCATAACCGTACGCTTCCGCATATCTGTACATGATAGTAGCAAGCTGTTCGCGCGTTATGTTAGAATTCGGCTCAAACAGACCCGGTGCAACACCATTTACTATGCCTGCGTCAGCAGCCCATGTCACAGCCTCGGTGTACCACGTATTCATCGGAACATCATTGAAACTGGTCCCATCAGCCTCCGGCTCACCCGCATATCGGTGCAGGATAGTAACAAGCATAGCTCTTGTAAGCGTGGAGTTCGGCTCAAACATATTTGAACCGGTCCCGTTCATATATCCTTTTCGGCTCACATTCATTACGTTTTCATAGAACCAGTCATACGGCTGAACATCTATATAGCTTATTACAGCCGGCTGATCGTTATCCTGAACTGTATCATCGGATGACGGTCTGTTTATAGATGTGCCGTACGATGAACCGGACGACTTTTCGTATATAGCCGTAAATTCCGTAGTGGATCTGATCTGAACAAGCTCCGGATCCTCGACAAGAACACCGTTTCTCGACCAGCCTTTGAAAATATAGCCTTCGTCCGCCTTTACCTCCGGGTATTCAGGCGCGCGTGCAAGTCTTACTGACTGCTTTGTCTTGCCTGACACGATCTCCCCATGCAACCCTTCATCAAAGGTAACAGTATAATATTTCCTGCTCCTGCTTGACGTTGCCGCCTCTTCTGTCATTACCGAAGTACCGCTCGCCGGAACTATATCAGATCCCGCTTCTCTGATCTTTACCACATAGAGCTCATCCGGAGTAAGATTTCGGAATGTTACCTTTCCATTCTCCGGCTCCTGCCATCTTCTTGAAACGCTTCCGCTGTCATTATAAAGGGCAACGCTCGTATTGGAATCAAGATTTTTCACAGTTATGGTAGTGGCCGCTGCTGTTATATCATCCGAAGGCACCACATAATCATAGGCGTTTATTATAACTGTTATACTGATCTCACGCGTTTCTGTTCCGTCAGACACTGACATCTTGTATTCATATGATCCGTCTGTTCCGTCAGGACTCGACAAAGTTCCGCGCACAGGCTCCGTCTTTGGACCGTTTTCAACAGTCACCTTTACAGCGCCGTCCGCATCATACACCTTTTCTATCTCAGAGACCACATCATCCTTTACATCATCCTGAGAATCATAATTTCCGTTTGAATTTTGAGTAACGTCATTGAATTTTATATCTCTTATAGCCAAAACGACATCATCTATCGCCGTTTTTTCCTTTTCGGTGATATTTAATCCATATGTCTTTTTCGTGCCGTCCTCCGCCGTTACAGTGATCGTAAATTTTCCGTCTTCTGTTGTTACGGTATAATTTGCTTTATCACTGTTCGTTTGAACTTCTATATCACTTGTCGTTACAGCCGAACCGTACGGAACACTTACAGAGTATGTGTCGCTTTCACCTAAAATTGCCTCTGTGCCGAGCACTTTGACACTTTTCAAAGTGGCATCCCAAGACTTTGCTTCCACTCCGTCTATGGATACTGTGACATCATCTGTTATATCAGATATCGTATATACCCCATTCACTGCCTGCAAAGGAGTACCGTTTGCTTTTATCACCATATTTTCGGTATTAAAACTCGCTCCGGTCGCAACTGTAAAACTATAGCTGCCTCCCGGTTCCACCGGAGATACACTTCCGTTGACAGGCGTTATAACACATCCATCGATCTCGGGCAGTATGATGCTGCACGAAGTTTTCGACGCGGATATTGAAACAGATGTGGTCTCACCTTTCAAAACAGTGACCGTTTCATTATAAGGATTGAGCTTAAAGCCTTCCTCGCTAACCGCTGATACTTTATATTCACCTGCTCCAAGCTCATTGGAACCGGCAATGACCTCATAATTTACTCCGTCTTTCTCCGCTGTCACCTGTTTTACACCTTCTGAGATCTCAAGCTTAAGTATTCCGGTCTCTTCAGTAACTGTCACATAGCAGCTTGCAGCTTTATTGCTCGTTTTTTCAAGAGCAACAACTTCCGCCGCGCCGCTTGAGACAGCTGTTATGACTCCATTCTCCACTGTAATACACGGATTGCTCACTGTCCAAAGTATCTCTCCCGGCACCGCTCCATCAGGTTCAAATGAAGGCGTAAGAGTAAACGTCTCGCCGGTCTTAAGCTCAAGCTCCGTCTTATTGAGTGTGATCCCCGTTACCGCAGCTCCCGGTGTTGGACTTGGTGACGGAGTCGGCGACGGACTTGGAGTCGGTGATGCCGACGGTGATGCGCTTGGACTTGCCGACGGAGCCGCGCTCGGGGTCGATGACGGTCCCGCGCTCGGTGATGCCGACGGCGATGCACTCGGACTTGCCGAAGGAGCCGCACTTGGGCTCACCGATGGTGACACACTCGGACTCGCCGATGGGTTAACCCCCGGCTGTGTCACATTAGAATCATAGAATCTCACACCGCCTCCGAAATCAAAAGCCGATGCAGCAATTCCTGCTGTCGATGATGAAAGCATCGATACAGCTGTGATCAAAGTTAATAATCTCCTCATTTTATCTCCTCCTTTTTGCAGCGCACACAGCATTGAGACGCCGTATGCATTCTGACATTGCTGTTACGTATAAATATATCAAAAAAGTTAAGAAAACTTTACAGATATATTATATACATCATAATATTACCACATTGTACACAGAATGTCCATAGTTTTTTGAAAAAAAATATGGTATTTTGAACAATTTAATGCGATTGTTCCGTATTATATGCGAAAACCGATAGTTTTAACCATTCATTGTTATATTAAGAAAACATTACAGCTTGATTTTCAGTATAAAATGCAGTATTATGTGATTGTGGTTAACGTAAAACAGTTTACGTAATCAACAATGACTCATAAACAACTTAATTAATCTATTTGGAGGTTATGTATGAACAAACGTATTATCGCATCAATACTCGGCGGATGTTTCGCGGTAAGCGCTGTACCGGCGCTCGCAGCCGTTCCATCGGAAGCGGCAGGAACAAGATTCGAGGAGGCAGTTTCGGTCCTCTCTTCACTCAATATAATGAACGGTGACGAGAACGGACAGTATCGTCTCGACGATACGATCATCAGATCGGAAGTAACAAAGATGGCGGTTACCGCAATGGGCATGCAGGACGCCGCTGACAACGCGAAGGGCACAGAAAACTTCGATGATGTCGCGTCTGACCACTGGGCAAACGGATATATAAACGTAGCTGTTTCACTCGGACTCGTTGAAGGAGACGGAGACGGCAACTTCAGACCGAACGATGAGATAAGCTACAGCGAGGCAACGGCTATAATGGTAAGAGCCGCGGGCTACGAGACAAAGGCTGATAAAAAGGGCGGTTACCCCTCAGGCTATATCTCAGTAGCAAATGAAAACAAGATGCTTAAGAATGTCGAGGGTTCGGCAAGAGAGCCGATCTCGAGAGGTGATGTAGCGATCCTCACAAATAACACTCTCGAAACGAACAAGATGGAGCAGACAGGCTTCGGTTCAAACCCGGTTTACGAGGTAACCGACAAGACTCTCCTCGGTGACAATCTCGAAACCGAAAAGTTCAACGGACAAATAACCGCGGTAGGCGCGGCAGCGCTCAACGGTTATTCATCAGTAAATGATGACAGCGTAAGAATAGACGACACAGTCTACCCTGCAGCAACGAACCTCAGCAATCTTCTCGGATACAATGTTACTTGCTACGCAAAGAAAACCGGCGCCGGCGACAGAGAGATCATTCTCGCTATGCCTGTAAGCGGCAAGAATACGACAGTAGATCTTAATTCTGATCTCTTTGCAGGTCTCACCACAAAGAACTCGCTGAATGCTGTAGAATACTACGCAGACGAAAATGCGAACAGAACAACAACAGCAGTGATCGACGCAGAGGCACAGCTTATCTACAACAACAGAGCAGCTGAATTCTCAACAGATCTTATTGATCTTACCGGCAAACAGGCATATATGACTATGCTTGACACCGATAACGATTCAAGATATGACATCATATTCGTGACAGAATATAAAAATGTTATAGTAGACTATGTTTCGGCAAACAAGGCCGTAGGCAAGGACAAGACAGTCATCAGATTTGATAATGACGACTATAAGCTTTTCCTCGGCAGCAACACGGCTGAGCTTGAAGACCTCCGTGAGTGGGACGTTCTCTCGATTGCAGAGAGCCTTGACAAGAGCTACCGTGAGATCTATGCGACAAGAAACTCTGTAGAGGGCAAATTGGATGCTAAGAGCGAAGACGGCTATACGATAGGCGGAGAGCTCTACAAGCTGTCAACAGACTTCACAGAGGATCCGGCCGTAGGAACAACAGCTGAATTCTGCCTCGATGTAGCAGGTAAGATCGCTGCAGTTAAGACTGTATCAAACCTCAGCGACGGCTACGCGTATCTCACAAACGCATACAGAAGTGATGACGGCGAAAGTGTTATGATAAAGGTAACCGACAAGAGCGGTGAACAGGCTACTCTTACTCTCGCCGCAAAGCCTAAGCTCAACGGTGTGACCTCGACACCCGAGGCAGTTCTTGCAGCTCTCACAAACGAGGGTTCTGTAGTAAAACAGCTTATAACCTATTCAACAAACACATCGGACAGAGTAACCGAGCTCAACATCGCAAACGACAGAAGCGAAGCCGGCACAGCCGATATAAACAATTTCACACTCAACAAAAAGCTTGAAAATGAACTCTATGTTTCATCTACAGGAAAATTCGGCAATATAAGAGTTTCAAGCTCAACTATAGTATTCGATGTAAGCGATGATAAAGATATAAAGGTAACAGATTCAAGCGTATTTGAGAACAACCAGACTTATTCGGGTCTCGTATACGACATGAGCGAAAGCTTTACCGCGGGTGTTATAGTTCTTACAGACACAGCATTCAAGGCAAACACAAGCGCTCCGGCGGCGGTTGTTAAGAAGATCACAGTAGGAATGAACTCTGAAGACGAGCAGACGGATATACTCACAGCGCTCGTTGACGGTGAAGAAACAACACTTTATGCAGCAGATGATACAGTCCTCACAAAGGGTGACGGCAAAAAGCTTGAAGAGGGAGACATCATCCAGTATAAGACTGACTCAGACGGCAACATTGCCGGCATAAGAGTTCTTCTCGACATCAGCGCGAAGGAAACAGAATTCGCAACAGAATCAGAAAACGACATGATGCTCGTGTACGGTAAAGTAGAAAAGCGTTTTGCAGATTCGGTAAACGTATCTGTAAACGATGAAGCGGCAGTAAACTACAGCGTCGGCGAGGACGTAAAGGTGTACAGCATTGACTCCACAAAGTCAAAGAACAACATCCTCACCGCCTCATTCGATGATGTTACAGCATTCGACTCCGACGAGAACAACAGACTCTTTATAAGAATTTATGAAGACGAAGTAAAGGAACTCGTTATAGTAAAATAACCACCTCACAATATCTCTCCTCTTAAAATATCCTCTTTAAATATTCTGTAAGCGCGCGGCGCGGCGGAAAAATTCCGCCGCGCCGTTGTTTATCTTCTATTGTATATCTAATAAAACCGGCGACATAGTCATATCCCGCCCGCCGCGTCTCAGCTCTTTTTCGGGAGCGCACAGAGAAAACCAGTCCTCGGCATGTGAATTCACCGAAAACACTTTGTCCTCCACTGCGCCGTCATAATCCGCGGCTTTTACCACCACTGGCAGCGCTGCTGTTTTTTTCATTTTTTTCAGCAGCTGTCTGCCTGTTTCGTTCATTCCGAGCACTCGTATATACTTTGGACTGCCTGAGCAGATATCCTTGGTAAGTCCCAAAAGCACCGACCATGTTATACGTCTGATCCTGCTTAATGTGTATCTTTTGGCCTTTACTGCAGAACACAGCTCTTCCACCGTGCAGCAGTTCTGAGCAGCCCTTATGAATCTGTTCTCCAAGCCCTCTCCCACATCATTTATACGTGATATATATTCCGAGCCGCACTCACGTATCCTGCCTATAACAGCCGCGTCGAGCCGCGACGGATCGTACATCGGGAACTCTCCATACGGCATAAACTCTTCCGCGCTTTCCCCCTCCGCCAATCTGCGGCGTATCTCTGACGCACTCGCTATGCTTCCCGCTATCTGCCTCGAATCGTGACCTGTGCCTATTCTTTTTACCGCCACAGGCCTGATACTTGACCCCGTTTCATATATTGCCCTCATATATTCGGATGCCAGTATATCATTTGGCGAATCAGGAACAGAAAATCCTGTGATCTCACAAAAAGCCCTTTTCCTTGCAGTCGGAAAACTCATGCCTTCAGAAGAATATTTCTTTATCATTTCTGATACTTCCCGCGGCTCACAAGCCGTCAGCTCAGCTGCCTTTTGAAGTCTCTCAGTATCTCCGCTCTCCGAACCGAACGCAAGGATCTCCACCAAGCCGCAAGCGTTCAATATCTCCACAGCCCCTCTTGCAAATTTCTGAGCCGTATTCATAGAATATACGACCGGCAGCTCCAAAACAAGATCCGCGCCCGCTTTCAATGCCATTTTGGTGCGTGTCCACTTATCCGAGAGCGCCGGAGCGCCCCTCTGAACAAAGCTTCCGCTCATCACGGCAATTACAGCATCGGCATATCTGTCTTTAACTGTATCCATAAGATATTTGTGTCCGTTATGCAACGGATTGAATTCGGCTATTATTCCTGCAGTTATCAATTTATATCTCCTTCGAAACGTGATCATCTTTATAACATACAAAATTTTATCATTTTTTTTATCGACTGTCAATAAAAATCACAATAATACCGGGTTTATCATCAAATATCGGAGTAAAATTTATAATTATACATGGTTTTTTCTGTTTTTTGTTGAAAATTCCTCGTCACTCTGATATAATAAATCTATCTGATATAATATGGATCAAGCGGCTTTTTACTGAGCCGCCAACGGGGAAAGGAGGGCGCGATCGGTATGTGCGAGCATACTTTTATCACTATGGATAAATACTATGGAAAACCTATATGCGGAGGTACCGCGTACGGTAAGCTTTATGTTTTTAAACATGACGAATGCCCGGTAAGACGATACCATATCGAATCATCAGCTGATGAAATAATGCGTTTCGACAGAGCGAGAGCTGAGGCGGCAGCTGAGCTTGAACGCCTGTTTCACAAAGCAGCCAAAGAAATAAATGAAGATGATGCCAGGATATTCATAACGCAGATAATGATGATCGAGGATGTGGGATTTACAGAATCGGTATACGACACCATATCGGATCAAATGATAAACGCGGAAACTGCAGTAGCGCAAACAAGCGAAAAATACATACAGCTTTTTAAAGAATGCGAAAATGAATACATAGGATCTAAATGTTTTGACATTCGAGACGTCTCAGAGCGGGTAATACGTATATTGCTCGGTCTGCAGCTCAGCGAGCTGATAACGACTGACCCTGTAATAATAGCCGCACACGATCTTCCGCCAAGCGATATAGTGAGATTTGACAGCGATAAAATACTTGGGTTTATTATAGAAAATGGCAGTGAAACATCACACGCTTCTATTCTTGCGAGATCGAAAGGTGTTCCGGCAATCATAAAAGCGGGACCATTTATAGAAAAACTCCCTACCGACACTACCGCGATAATAGACGGAAACAACGGTATACTTTACACATCTCCCGATGAAGATACTATTACGCGTTTGCTTTGATACATAAAAAATGCCGGATAAAACAGCGCGGTTAGCCCTTGAGCCGAAAAAATTTGAGCAAATCACTTGAAAAGCTCTCCAACCTATGATATAATAGGCACGATAACATAAATTATTATACGAGGAGTGTATGACATGTCAGGTCATTCAAAATGGAGTACAATCAAACGAAAGAAAGGCGCAAATGATGCTCAGAGAGCAAAAATATTTACAAAGATCGCGCGCGAGCTCATAGTGGCAGTTAAAGCAGGCGGTCCGGATCCGGCAAACAATTCAAGCCTAAAGGACGTCATTGCCAAGGCAAGAGCCAATAATATGCCCAACGACAACATAAACAGAACGATCAAAAAGGCTTCCGGCGCAGACGGAAGCGCCGATTATGAGCCGATAACATACGAGGGCTACGGCCCCGGCGGAGTAGCTGTCATAGTAGAAACACTTACAGATAACAGAAACAGGACCGCTGCTGATGTCAGAGCCGCTTTCTCAAAATACGGCGGTAACATGGGAACCACCGGTTGTGTAAGTTTCATGTTTGACAATAAGGGAATAATCGTTATAGAAGATGAAGATAGTGAGATAGATGAGGACGAAGTAACGATGGACGCGCTTGAGGCCGGAGCCGAAGATGTAACTATCGAGAATGGACTCATAGAAATAGAAACAACTCCGCTTGAAGTTGGCGCTATAAGAGAAGCTCTTGAGGGAAAGTACACTATCTCTTCAGCAGAAGCGCAGCAGATCCCTCAAACAACCACTACGCTTACAGACGAAAAACAGATAACCAATATGCGCAAGCTTCTTGACACGCTTGAGGATAACGATGATGTTCAGAATGTATACCATTCATGGGACGAGTCTGAAACAGAAGACTGATAATTTTAATGCAGCGCTCAGCATATTTTTGAGCGCTGTTTTTTTATCCCGCAAAAAACTGTTGAAAACACAAGACTTATATGCTATAATATACTCATTCGACAGAGTATCAAATGATATTATCTGATCAGAGATGCAACTCGGAAGATACTGTACCAATTGAACATTAACAATTTGACAGTATTATCTTCCGTTCGATATAAATGCTCCGGCACATGCCTGGGCAAAGAATACTAAATGGAGTGATTTTACATTGGAAAATAATACACAAATTTTGCCTGCGGTACCCATGCGCGGACTTGTTGTATTTCCGTATATGCAGGTCAATTTTGATGTGGCACGCGATCTTTCAGTAAATGCCATATCAGATGCGAGCTCGAATAGTTCATACGTGTTCCTTGTTCCGCAAAAAGACGCGGGAAATATGAAGCCAAAATTTAACGATCTTTTCAGAATAGGTACTATAGCCCAGATAAAGCAAATAATGCAGCTTCCCGGAAACGGAACAAGAGTTATTGTCAAGGGGATTTCAAGAGGCGCTGTAAATGGTTATTGTCAAGATAAACCATTTTTCAAACTTTCTGTGGATCAAATAGATGAAACATACTCGGAGATAACAAGTGTGGAATCAGCGTATTGCAGGTCTGTAAAGAAAAAATTCGAAGAGTATTTCGCGGTCAGCAACAAACTTCAACCAGAGCGTTTCATGAGCATCATGGGAGTAGATCATCTTGGAAAGCTCTGCGACAATGTAGCGGCAGCTGTCGATTTTGATTTCGAAGTCAAGCTGAAGCTTTTAAACGAGCTCGATTATACCGCGCGCGCCGAAGAACTCATTTTCCAGCTCCAGAAGCTGATAGAGATAGTAGGCATTGAGCAATCGATAATCCGCAAGACAAAAATGAAAATGGATCAAAATCAACGCGAATATTTTCTCCGCGAGCAAATGCAGGTGATCCAGGAGGAGCTCGGCGATAAAGACGGTGTTACCGCCGATGCTGAGGAGTTTTCAAAAAAAATAGAAAAAGCGAAAATGAGCAAAGAGAATGCCGAAAAGCTTGAAAAAGACGTGAAACGGTTTTCTCGTCTTCCCGTTTCGAGCGCGGACAGCGCGGTGCTGAGAACTTATCTTGAAACTGTTCTGGACCTTCCCTGGAACAAATCGACCCGAGAAAAATTTGACATCAAGAAAGCTGAACATATACTGGAAGAAGATCATTACGGTCTTGAAAAGGTAAAAGAGCGCATACTTGAGTTCCTTGCGGTAAGAAAAATGACTAACGGCAGAAATGCTACCGTACTCTGTCTTGAGGGACCTCCCGGAGTTGGAAAAACATCAATAGCGCGTTCAATAGCCCGAGCTCTCGGCAGAAAATTTGTCAGAGTATCACTGGGAGGCATACATGACGAATCGGATATACGCGGCCACCGCAAAACATATATAGGCGCGATGGAAGGCAGGATAATGGCTGCTATGCGGGAAGCAAAAGTAAAAAATCCTCTGATACTTCTTGATGAGATAGATAAAATGGGCGTTGATTACAAAGGAGATCCGTCTGCCGCACTGTTAGAGGTGCTCGACAACGAACAAAACTTCGCATTCAGAGATCATTACATAGAGATACCTTTTGATCTGTCCAATGTTTTGTTCATAACAACGGCAAACACTCTCGATAAGATATCACAGCCGCTTCTCGACAGAATGGAAATAATACATCTCACCGGCTATACGGGTTCTGAAAAGTTCCACATAGCGCATGACTATTTAATAAAAAAAGCTCTTGTCAAAACCGGAATGAAGCCGGAGCAATTCACGATAACTGACGATGCGATAAACAAAATAGTGGAAAACTATACCCGTGAGGCTGGAGTGCGCAAGCTCGAGCAAACACTTGAGTCACTCTGCAGAAAAGCGGCAAAACAGATCCTTGAGACCGGTGAAACTTCTGTTACGGTCACCGCCGAAAATATAGAGGAATATCTGGGTAAGGAAAAGTTCCATTTTGATCTTATGAACGATCAAGATGAAGTTGGCGTTGCGAGAGGTCTTGCATGGACCAGTGTTGGAGGTGAAACATTGTCTATCGAAGTAAACGTAATGAACGGAAGCGGCAAAGTGGAACTCACGGGGAAACTTGGAGACGTCATGAAAGAGAGCGCGCATGCCGCAATAAGCTACATACGTTCAAATGCCGATAAACTCCATATTGATGATTCATTCCACAAGGAAAAGGATATACACATCCATGTCCCAGAAGGGGCAGTTCCCAAGGATGGTCCATCCGCAGGAATAACCATGGCGACCGCTGTAGTATCATCTCTCACAAATCATCCTGTAAGACGTGATATCGCTATGACAGGTGAGATAACGCTCAGAGGCAGAGTGCTTCCGATAGGCGGCCTCAAAGAAAAATCCATGGCAGCATATCGCGCTGGTATAAGAACTGTGATAATACCCGAAAAAAACACACCGGATATAGACGATGTGCCAAAAGAGATACGCGACAGTATCAAGTTCATTCCTGTATCCAACATGGACAGCGTGCTAAAAAACGCATTGGTATAGTATAAAACAAAGCCGCATTCAAGCGGCAGATCGGAGAAAATATAATGAATATAAATTTTCAGAATGCAAAATTTGAAAAGTCCGCAGTCTCAAAGGGGCAATATCCAAACTCAGATATACCTGAGTTTGCGTTTGCAGGCCGCTCGAACGTCGGCAAGTCCTCGCTTATAAATAAAGTCCTGAATAAAAAGTCGCTTGCGCGCGTGTCAGGGACTCCGGGTAAAACAATAACAATAAATTTCTATAATATTGACGATAAAATATATCTTGTCGACCTTCCCGGATATGGCTATGCAAAAAGATCTAAAGAAGAGATAGCTAAATGGGGAAATATGATGGAGGATTATCTTGCCAACCGCAAACAACTTGTACAAACCATCCTGCTCGTTGACAGCCGCCATACGCCAACAGCACAGGATGTTCAAATGGCAGAATGGATCCGCCATTACCACGACAGACTTATAGTTATCGCAACGAAAATGGATAAACTGAAAAAGCGCGAGATCGAAGACAGGCTCAATGATATTGCCGATACGCTCGAACTTACCGAAGACGATGTTCTCGTCCCCTTCTCTACCGCAGATGATGAGGGCAAGATCTCTGTGATCGATATGCTCGAAATGATGCGCCTTGGAGAGCTTCTCCCGTATGACGAAAATGAAGAATAACAAATGTCCCTCGGGTTATCCGAGGGATATTTGTTTCGGCATGACATCAACTATAAAGTTTTCAATTACTATTATTTCCTATTTCTTTTTTGCCTGTCCCCACACTCGTCTCTATTATTATATCCGCAATACAGTCTATGCTCACATCATCAGTATTGAGCTTATATGTATCCAACTCGGCATAAAGCGGCAGTCGTTTTATACTTCGCTCAACCACATCGGCCGCGCGTATCCCATTTTCAATATCACTCTCAAGCCGAGCACGAAGTGTTTCGGAACTGCACATAAGCGAAATCAGTCTTATATCGCATTTTGCACTATCGATATTCTTTATTATAGTGTCTATGATAGACTGCTCATGCATCACCCAGCAGAATATTATATTATCATAAACCGAACAGTGTATGAACTGGTCAAGCAAAAAACAAATATTCTGCATCACCATTTGCTTTGTCTCTTCTGTAACTTGAAATGGATGTGCATCCCAGCACCAGTCACCGTCAAGAAATACACTGTTGTTTAATTTTGATTTCAGTCTTTGGCACACAGCAGTCTTACCGACGCCCATTGTGCCACCTATCAAATATAAGTTTTTCATTTTATTTTTTTCCGGGATTATTTTAATATTCTGTTTCATATTGAACTCCTTATTTTATAAACAATATCATGCACTGGCAACGATCCATCCACTATTATATCTGAATCAAACATTATATTGTCTATCATATATTGATAAAGAGGTCGTTCATATTTTATATAATTCCCAATATATTTTAGTATTTGGTCGCCCGATGCATCAGGCATATCACGAAAAATTCTTCTTGCCAGCGCTACGTCAAGAGGTGTATCTATATAAACAGCAATATCAATATATGAGCCTATTGTTTTATTTCTATATGCAAACGGATAATCCATCAAAATATAGTCCATTCGATCAATAAGCTTATCGATATCTTTTTTCAAAGGGAGCAAATCCCATTCGTTATAGTCCGCTCCTTTTTTTATCCATGAATCATATTCAATATGCTCATCAAAGTTATAATCATCAAAATAAAGAACCACCGAATTTTCAAGCGTTTTGCTTAACTCATTAATGATCGTTGTTTTTCCTCCGCCCGAAATACTTGCTATAGATATAACCTTTGACATTCAGCCTTATTCCTTCCATATCACTTCAAATATCTCTTTAACCGATCCTTGAAACTATTCTGACTTTTCATTACCTAAACCAATCAAAAAAAAATGGACTCATCGATCATTTACGAAAAGCCCGGCATGTATTTTGGTGACTCGTGCGGGAATCGAACCCGCGTTGCCGGCGTGAGAGGCCGGAGTCTTGACCGCTTGACCAACGAGCCAAACTACCTTTCTATTTTAACATATATTTCGAGTTTTGTCAAGAGTTTTTTTGTTTTTTCAAAAAAGTTATTTATAGTTATTTCGCAAAGTAAATGCAACTGTTGCATTTGAAGTTGCATTTAGTCTGAAAAAATACCTTTTCAGGCTTGTTTGCCATGCAACAATTTCTTTATTTCGCTCACTTTTATCACATTACACTGTGACTTCTCATACTTAATGCAATCCTATGCCAGTGTTGCATTTACTTTGCAAATTTACAAAAAGTTATTTATAGTTATTTTTTATCTACATATGTCTGCAACATTGCAAAAATCTATACAATATTTCAATGTTTGTTCATAATATTTGTATCCTCTTAACCTTTTAATTTACTATTATATAAGTTGATTTAAAAAATGTAAATATATCAAAATTGTGACAATTTCTTGAATAACTCCAACTCACAGATCTTTGTTATGTATCCGGCATTATCGTATACTGACCGACCAAAAACAATATCAATCAACGGTGATCTTAAACACGACCGGCTTGTCGTCATTTATGGTTTCCGTTCTTATATCCAAGCCGTCTTTATCACGCGTCCACTCCGGAGCGCTGTCGCGTCCGAGCACAGAAACGTCTTTTATGATACCGCTGAACTCAGGTTTGTTCGCATCCGCGGTCTCGGCAAGCGATCTTATGCATACCCTGTCTTTTCCTTTCATATTAAGACTCATCGCGTAGATACATCCGTTGTTAACGGTAAACCGTATATCTTCGGATGTGAACCGCTTTGCCTCTGAATCGGCAAACTGCCCCTCGATGATCTTCGTAGGGCCCTCTCCCGATCTCCGCCACGGCTTTGAGCCGTAGACCGCTTCACCGTTTATTTTCAGCCAAGCGCCGATCTCAAGAAGGATCTTTCTGTCTTCATCCGGTATCGTGCCGTCCGCCTTAGGTCCTATATTAAGCAGAAGTCTTCCGTTTTTGCTCACTATGTCCACCAGATCGCATATGATCTGTGTCGATGTTTTATACTCGTTCCCTTCCGTATAGCACCATGAATTCTTTGCGACCGCCGTATCGGTCTGCCATATATACGGTTTCGCTTCGGCAAACTGTCCGCGTTCTATATCCACGACCGCAGTCCCGAACGCGAAAGCGTCATGCTTATAATTTATAACAACTTCCTCTCCCCATTCTTCGGCGCGGTCATAATAGTATGCGGCAAATTTCCTCAGATACGGCTTCACGCTGCTGTGCTGGATCCACCAATCAAAATAGACTATCTTCGGTCTGTATTTATCAACTATCTCGCAGCATCTGCACAGCCAGTCTTCAAGATATTCCTCCGACGGGACAGGCTCCGAAAACAGATCGTGATGATCCCCTTCCCTCATTGCCGGCCAGTAAAGATCTCCCCGATTCAGCGGATCCTTTATATCGGACTCAAAATCCCTGCCATGCCCCATAAAGAACCAATGCTCGACTCTATGATTTGACGCGCCGCTTATGAGCCCTTCTTTTTTGAATTCCCCAAACAGATCGCCCAGCACATCACACTTCGGTCCCATATTCTTAGCGTTCCATTTTGAAAGCTCGCTGTCGTACATCTGAAAGCCGTCATGGTGCTCCGCGACCGGCACAACGTACTGCGCTCCGGCGGTCTTGAACAAATCTGCCCATTCCTCCGGTCTGAATTTTTCCGCTTTGAACATCGGGATAAAATCTTTATATCCGAAATCCTTATGCGGACCATATGTCTTTATATGATGCTCATATTCACGGCTGCCCTGTATGTACATATTTCGCGAATACCATTCACTGCCGAACGCCGGTACAGAATACACTCCCCAGTGGATAAATATCCCGAATTTCGCTTTTTCGTACCACTCGGGAACATGATACTGCTGAAGTGACTCCCATGTATCCTTGTATTTTCCGTTGCTGATCACCTCGTCGATCATTCTCAACCGCTCTTCCATTTTTGTGCCTCCTTTTGATTTTAAATTTAAAGTATTACCCTCGAACACCCCGGTATAGGGAAGTGATCACAAAACGTTAACGCATTTCGCAATCACCTGATCTTAGGTATTTACGGGGCGCCTGATAAGATCAGGCGCCGCCGCTTATATTCTTGCCGAACACAGATATATCCACGATCCTTTCGTTTTCCTTGAGGAACGGCTCGCTTCGCTTTTTGAACCGGCCGGCTTTTATCGTCCATGCCGCATCGTCAAGACTCACCGACATACGTCCCTCCATCCATGCTGTGTTTGCCGCCGCCTGAAGTATCTTCACGGCGGCGCGTCCGCTCTCGGCATAGTCGGCTATAAGCTCTCTCACCCCGTTATCGAGCGCGATCCCGCCGCGCGCAGAAGCATCGGAAACTATCTTGACTATATCGCGTCTTGTAAGCGGATCAAAGAACACCTCAACACAGCGTGAGCGAACAGCCTCCGGTATCTCCTCCGGCTTCCTGGTCGTCGCGCCTATCAAACGGAAATCGGCCGGAAGCCCGTTTTTGAATATATCATGTATATACATAGGTATCTTTTTATTGCTTCTGCTGTAATAAGAGCTTTCAAGCATAACGCGTCTGTCCTCAAGGACCTTTAAAAGCTTGTTCAGCTGCTCGTTAGGCAGTTCTCCTATCTCGTCAAGGAACAATATCCCCCCGTGCGCCTTTGTTACAGCTCCCGGTTTGGGCTGAGGTATTCCCGCCTGTCCGCACGCGCCCGCTCCCTGATAGATAGGATCGTGAACAGTGCCTATCAACGGATCGGCAAAGCCTCTTTCATCGCATCTCATCGTGCACGCGTCCGCCTCGAAAAAAACGGCGTCTTCCGCAAACGGTGAACCCGGGCTTTTCTTCGCCTCCTCCAATACTACACGGGCGGCAGCTGTTTTCCCCACTCCGGGAGGCCCATAAATTATGACATGCTGCGGATTTCTTCCCCAAAGAGCCGCGCGCAGCGCTTTTATACCGTTGTCCTGACCGACTATCTGCGCGGAGCTCGTCGGGCGCGCCACCTCTGTTATCGGCTCGTTCAGCCGTATTTTCCTCAGCGCATTGAGCTCCTCCGCCTTTCTGATCGATTCTTCCTTAACGCTTTTTTCATTCGCCGCATCGCCACGCATACGCGAAAAGAAATACATCCCAACGACCGCGACAAACAAAAGCTGTGCAAAAGCCGTAAGCTCACTCATTAAAAAAACTCCCCTCTGTAAAAGCTTGATCGAGGTACCGGGCAGTTACAAAAAAGGCGCCGCGGCAGCGATTTTGCACCAGCGGCGCCGCAAATGCCGATACCATGATTATTTTTAGCATTTGCACCGTTTATATACATAATTCTTATATAATTGCGAGGCTGTTTGGCAATGTGATCGATATTCCTCTTGAGGGGATAAGACTTGCGCGCTCTATCACATAGATATAACAGCGGCCGTATAGTTATCGCTGTCTCTCGGCGCGCGGCTCTCGCGTATCTCGAGCATACTCTCAAGCCATTCTCTCGTGTTTGAGGATGCTTTCAAAGTGTCCTCCATATCATCTTCCGTAACATATTCCCACCAGCCGTCAGTACAGAGCAAGAAGCTTGTCCCCGGCTCCGCGGCGCATATATCGGATATCTCAAGATCTTTTATATATGATCCCACCGCGTTGGTAAGCTTGCACTGATTTTCACTGCGGCGGATATCATCATACTCTATACGCCCATCCATAAAATCCTTGAAAGCGAGCGAATGATCCTCTGTGACTTCAGCGATACGGCTGTTTCTAAATCTGTAGAGCCGGCTGTCGCCCACATTGCACCAGACTGCGCGCTTTCCTTTTATCAATATTGCCGCCAAGGTGCTCGACATATTTATATACATAGGATCTGTGCCCGATCTTCTGAACACCTCTTTATTCGCGCTGTTCACATATTTCTCAAGAGCTTCACGTGAGAATGCGGGCGAGTCAGCGAAGCTTTTGAAAAGGCTGTCTATCGCCGTCTTGGATGCGACCTCACCGGAATTGTGACCGCCGAGCCCGTCCGCCACAGCGACACATGTTATGCCGTTCCTGCTTATCTTGCCGACAGCATCCTCATTGACAGCTCTTCCTCCTATTCTCGAAACCCAAGTCACTCTCACACTATCACTCCCCCAAAGCTCTCGAATATTCCCGCCACAGTCTGCGCCGGATCAGCAGTTCCGCCGGACACCTCTGTATATACTATATAAATGCCCAGAATGACCGCTACGGCCGCGAGCAATATTATGGCATACGTAAGCGCGCGTGAATCGTTCATACTCTTGACGCCTCTCTCCAGGAGCCTCTTGTAATGCTCCTCGAGCGCGTGATCCCCCGCCTTGCGCGCGTTCCGCATCCGTACGTAATTATAATCCATTTTTTCCTCCGTAAAACTGCGGCACAGTCGCTGTACCGTGATATACACAGGCTCAGCCTGATCTCCGCGACAAGACAGACCTATTCCTGATATCATATATTTTAACACAAATTTCTTATAAAATCAATAGCTATCTGCAAGTATACGAGCAAAATATGTAAAAACCGTGCTTTACAGGAATTTCCCCGTTACGCTGTTCTCTGAGCGCTTTATCTCCTCCGGCGCGCCTGCTGCGACTATTCTTCCTCCCTCGTCTCCGCCTCCCGGACCCATATCTATAATATAGTCAGCGCTTCGGATGACATCAAGATCATGCTCTATAACGATCACGGTCGCGCCGTTTTCGATAAGAGTCCTGAACACGCCGAGCAATGTTTCAACATCAAGCGGATGGAGACCTATCGTAGGCTCGTCAAACACAAAGACGGTATCCGACTGTCCTTTTCCCATTTCACTCGCAAGCTTGAGCCTCTGCGCCTCTCCGCCCGACAGGCTCGGCGTTTCCTCTCCAAGTGTCAGATATCCCAGTCCCAAGCTTTGCAGGACCTTGAGTTTCCTTTGTACTGATCTCATATCCGCGCAGGCCGCGACCGCTCTGTTCACGTCCATCTCCATGAGCTCCGGCAGAGAATATCCGTCACCGCCGCCATTTTTATACTTTATGCCATATGCCTCTTTTGCATATCTCGAGCCGCGGCAGTCCGGACAGGGTATGTCTACATCCGGCAGAAACTGCACATCAAGGCTTATCTCGCCTGTACCGTCACACGTCGGACACCGCAGCTTTCCTGTATTATATGAAAAGTCTCCGGCTCTGTATCCGTGAGCCTTAGCGTCATCGGTCTTGGCAAAGATCTTCCGCAGCTCATCATGCACATTAGCGTATGTCGCCACCGTAGAGCGTACATTTATCCCTATCGGCGTAGCGTCAATTAATTTTACCCGTTCTATTCCCTCCGCCTCAACGCGATCCACATGCCCCGGCAGCTTTCTCCCGTCGATGCATGCCTGAAGTCCGGGAACAAGGCTTTCCAATATAAGCGTCGTTTTCCCCGACCCGGAAACTCCCGTTACGACAGTCATTTTTCCTTTTGGGATATCCACTTCAAGCGGCTTTACCGTATGTATTTCGGAGGTGGACAGATGTATCCTGCCGTGTTCGAAAATATTTCCGTCCTTTTTTTTGGCGTTTACCCCTTTTCCCGCAAGAAAAGGCCCTATCATCGAAACCGGATCCTTTATGATATCCTCTACTGTCCCTTTTGCGATAACATATCCGCCGTCCGCGCCCGCCTGAGGTCCCATTTCAATGATATGATCAGCATCAGCCAATATCTGTGTGTCGTGATCCACCAGCAATACCGAATTCCCGTCCGATACCAGATCCCTCATGACGCGTACAAGCCCCTTGATATTCGATGGGTGCAGACCGATCGACGGTTCGTCCAGAACATAAAGCACCCCCGTAGTATGGTTGCGGACCGCTCTTGCAAGCTGCATACGCTGTCGTTCCCCGGTCGAAAGCGTGAATGCCGCTCTGTCGAGCGTAAGATATCCCAGTCCCAATTCATAGAGCCTTAATGCCGCCTCCGAGAACGACTCACAGATGCTTTCCGCCATAGGTCTCATTTTTTCCGGCAGCGATCCCGGCACGCCGTCCACCCATTCCATAAGCTCAGCAAGTGTCATACCGCAGGCTTCCGCCAAATTTATTCCGCGAAGTCTCGGCGCTCTCGCGGCTTCGGACAGCCTGCTCCCGCCGCAGTCCGGGCATATGTCTTCCTTAAGGAATTTTTCCACTCTCTTCATGCCCTTTTCATCTTTTACCTTCGCAAGAGCATTTTCCACCGTATAGACAGCATTATAATATGTAAAATCAAGCTCTCCCGCCTGGTTGGTGTTTTTTGAGTGATACAATATATGCTTTTTTTCCGCCGGTCCGTTGAATACGATATCTCTTTCCTTGTCAGTCAGCTCACAGAACGGAACATCCGTGCGGACGCCCATCTCCCGGCAGACATCTGTCATCAAAGACCACATCAGAGAATTCCACGGCGCGACCGCGCCCTCGTCTATCGTAAGTGACTCATCCGGAACGAGCGACGCTCTATCCACCGTGCGGACAGTCCCCGTGCCATCGCATGTATGGCACGCGCCCTGACTGTTGAATGCCAGCTCTTCCGCGGAAGGCGCGTAAAATCTCTCACCGCACTTCGGGCATACAAGCTCATGTCCCGCAGCCACCGCGAGTGTCGGCTCCAGATAATGACCGTTTGGACAGCGATGGTTTGCCAGTCTTGAAAACATCAGCCTTAGACTGTTCAAAAGCTCCGTCCCGGTCCCGAAAGTGCTGCGTATCCCCGGCACGCCAGGTCTTTGCCGCAGCGCGAGCGCTGCCGGAACATACAGCACCTCATCCACCTGCGCCTTGGCAGCCTGGGTCATCCTCCGTCTTGTGTAAGTGGAAAGCGAGTCAAGATACCTCCTTGACCCTTCCGCATACAGCACGCCCAGTGCGAGAGAGGACTTCCCCGAGCCGGACACTCCGGCAATGCCAACGATCTCGTTCAACGGAATATCCACATCGATATTCTTCAGATTATGCACTTTCGCTCCTCGTACCTTTATTCTGTCTATCATTCGCTTCACCCTGTTTCATGATATATTTCCCGATATTTATTATATATCATGCGCGCATTTGTGTCAATATTTCTCCCGGGTATATTTCCTCAATACGTTATCGGCATATCTTTATATTTTACCGCAAGTCATTCGTAGTGTAAAATGAGACAATATTATCTGATGTCCGTCTATAATTTTTATGTGAAAACCCGCTGTTACTGCGGTAAAGATTCGATATCCATGGGCACGATAATGACCTCGACAGGCTTGCCGAGCTTTTCGGCATAGTTGATCGTATATTTCGCACCGCGGGACACACCGTCCCAGAATACGAGCGCCTTATCGCATAGCTCCACCATGCGGTCATTGCGCTTGAGAGGTGCACCTCTGCGATAGAGCCTGTACTGCGGGCGGAGAATGAGCTTTGAGATCTTGTGCTTATCGGCGTATCTTTCGGCGAGAGTGTCAACGCCGTTCGCGCCACCGCTTATTATAAGCTCTGTATCGGCAGGAATGTACGGCGAAATATCAAAATCTGTAATACTGCGTGAGCCGACGATAAGCAATTTCATAAAATACTTCCTTTCTAATATCTTATGTATACATTATATAATGTAATAGTCTACATGTCAAGATAAGTTATGTATTAAAATAATATAAATATATAAGTTATGCAGAGGTGTTATCCATGTTGAGACTTAGAGTTATAGAGCTGCTTAAGGAACGAGGGCTGTCGAAGTATTCTTTATATAAACAGTTGGGTATGAGTTATCAGAATTATAATAATATGATAAATAACAAGACCGCATCTATACGATATGAAAATATAGAGGCTATGTGCATATTTTTTGATGTTACTCCAAATGAATTGTTT